>DATJCV010000064.1:0-2557 GCA_035497775.1 Burkholderiaceae bacterium
CACGGTCAGGAACACCACGCGCTCGTGCAGCACCTTGTTGTGCGCCAGGTTGTGCAGCATCGCGTGCGGCACGCCGTCGGTCTCGCCGCGCAGGAAAATCGCCGTGCCGGGCACGCGCACCGGCGGCGCGACGAACAGCGCCCGCAGGAAATCCTCGAGCGGCACCGCCTCCTTGCGCAGATTGTCGAACACCAGCGCGCGGCCGCGCTTCCAGGTCAGCATCACGATGAACAGCAGCAGGCCGAGCAGCAGCGGAAACCAGCCGCCGTGCAGCACCTTCAACAGGTTGGCAGAAAAAAAAGCGAGGTCGATCACCAGGAAAAAACCGGTGGTAGCGATGCACAACAGCAGGTTGTATTTCCAGCCGTAGCGCACCACGAAGAAAGTCAGCACGGTGGTCACCAGCATGGTGGCGGTGACCGCGATGCCGTAGGCCGCCGCCAGATGGGAAGAAGAGCCGAAGCCGATCACCGCCAGCAGCACCGCCGACAGCTGCAGCCAGTTCACCAGCGGCATGTAGATCTGGCCGATCTCGGACGCCGAAGTGTGCTCGACGCGCATGCGCGGCAAAAAGCCCAGCGCGATCGCCTGCTTGGTCATCGAGAAAGTGCCGGAAATCGTCGCCTGCGACGCGATCACGGTGGCCACGGTCGACAGCAGCACCAGCGGATAAATGCTCCAGTCGCCCAACTGCCGGTAGAACGGATTGCCGATGGCGGCCGGGTTGCTGAGCAGCAGCGCGCCCTGGCCCAGATAGTTCAATGCCAGCGCTGGGAATACCACCAGAAACCACGCCACGCGGATCGGCCTCGGCCCGAAGTGGCCGACATCGGCGTACAGCGCCTCGGCGCCGGTGAAGGCCAGCACTACCGCGCCCAGCGCGATGAAAGCCAGCATCCGATTCTGCTCCAGGAACAGCAGCGCATGCCACGGATTGAGCGCCGCCAGGATTTGCGGCGTCTGCCAGATATTGATCAGGCCCATCGCCGCCAGGCTGGCAAACCATAGCGTCATCACCGGCCCGAACCATTTGCCGATGCCGGCCGTGCCCCGTGCCTGCAGGCTGTACAGCGCGATCAGCACCGCCACCGTCAGCGGCACCACGTAGGGCGTCAGCGCCGGCGTGGCGATTTCCAGGCCCTCGATCGCCGACAGCACCGAAATCGCCGGCGTGATCACGCTATCGCCGTAAAACAGCGTGGCACCGGCCAGGCCCAGTAGCATCAGCGGCGCATACACGCGCGAGTTCTTGCCCATCGAAGACAGCGCCAGCGCGGTCAAGGCCATGATGCCGCCCTCGCCGTGGTTGTCGGCGCGCAGGATCAGCGTGACGTACTTGACGGACACCACGATGGTCAGTCCCCACACGATCAGCGACACCACTCCCAAGAGGTTGGCGGTGTTGAATGCCAGTCCGTGCTCCTGGGAGAACACCTCCTTCATCGTGTACAGCGGGCTGGTGCCGATATCGCCGTAGACGATACCGATTGCGGCCAGCGTCAGGGCGGTCAAGCCGCTTTTTTGCGGAATGGACAAGGTCGGAGGAATAGGATGTCGGGCATTGCACGCTAAAGCAGCGATGCCGTAAAAGCAAGAAAATCTGCAGGGCGACTCGATTGGTATCAATTGCCGCCGCGCCGCGGCCGCGCTCGCCCCACTCGCCCTGGCATCGGTTATCCTTGGGCTCATTTTTCACTAGCGTCAACGCTCACACTCCTATGGCCAATTACGTCTACACCATGAACCGCGTCGGCAAGATCGTGCCGCCTAAGCGGCAGATCCTGAAGGACATTTCGCTGTCGTTTTTTCCCGGAGCCAAGATCGGCGTGCTCGGCCTGAACGGCTCCGGCAAATCAACGTTGCTAAAGATCATGGCCGGCATCGATACCGACATCCAGGGTGAAGCGGTGCCGATGCCGGGCTTGAACATCGGCTACCTGCCGCAGGAACCGCAACTCGATCCGGAGCAAACGGTGCGCCAGATCGTTGAATCCGGTCTGGGTGAAGTATTCGACGCGCAAGCCAAGCTGGATGCGGTGTATGCCGCCTATGCCGAAGAAGATGCCGATTTCGATGCGCTGGCCGCCGAACAGGCGCGGTTGGAAGACATCTTGGCCACCGCCGGCGATGGCAATCTGGATTTGCAGCTGGAAATGGCGGCCGACGCCCTGCGCCTGCCGCCGTGGGATGCCAAGGTCGGCGTGCTGTCGGGCGGCGAAAAGCGCCGCGTCGCACTCTGCCGCTTGCTGTTGTCGAAGCCCGACATGCTGCTGCTGGACGAGCCGACCAACCACCTGGACGCCGAATCGGTGGAGTGGCTGGAGCAGTTCCTGCTGCGCTTCCCCGGCACCGTGGTCGGCATCACCCACGACCGCTACTTCCTCGACAACGCCGCCGAATGGATCCTGGAACTCGACCGCGGCCACGGCATCCCGTGGAAGGGCAATTACAGCTCCTGGCTGGAACAGAAGGAAGCACGGCTGAAGCAGGAAGAGGCGAGCGAATCAGCGCGCCAGAAAACCATCGCCAAAGAACTCGAATGGGTACGGCAGAACCC
>DATJCV010000065.1:0-1780 GCA_035497775.1 Burkholderiaceae bacterium
TAGCCCGGCCGGAGTCAAGTTGGCTGATCATCCGGCCTCCGTCAGAACGCCAGCTGCAGCGGATCGGTGGCGTGATGCCTGAACCAGACCAGCGTGATCACTAGCAGCAAGCCCCACGCCGCCAGCGATGCCTGGCGCTGGCCATACAGGATGCCGAGCGCGCCCAGCAGCGCAATCAAAAACGGTACGAACATGAACATGCGAATTCCTCCCCAGGATCGTTATGGCCCTTGATCTGCAGCAGGCCTATCTCGGCGCGCGCACCACCCGACGCGCGCGCAGGCGGGATGGTACGTTATATTTTCACAAGCCGGAAATCGGCCGGCTGCGTGCCGGTTTGATATACCATTTTGGCCTTCTTGCCGCCCGCGGCTCCCTTCACCCACCCCGAAAGACCGGTAGTGCGCCTGAAATACACCGTCTTTGCCTTGCTGGCGATCCTGATCTGGGCCGGCAATACCGTCGTCAGCAAAATGGCGGCCGGCGTCATCGAACCGGCGGCGATTTCCTTCGACCGCTGGCTGCTGGCGGCGGCGCTGCTGACGCCCTTTCTGCTACGCCCGGTATGGCGCAACCGAGCCGCGATCCGGCCCTACCTATGGCAGTTGCTGCTGCTGTCGCTGCTGGGCATGGTGCTGTATCAGAGCCTGGCTTACTTCGCCGCCGAAACCACGTCGGCCACCAACATGGGCTTCATCGCCTCGCTGATGCCGCTCTTGACTCTGCTGTTGTCGGCGCTGCTGCTGGGCGAGGCGCCAACCCTGGCCACCATCGCCGGCGGCCTGCTGTCGCTGCTCGGCTTGACGCTGTTGATCGGCGAGGGCGACCCGGCGCGGCTGCTGGTGCACGGCATCGGCCGCGGCGACGGCCTGATGCTGCTGGCCACGTTGGCCTATGCCGGCTACGGCGTGCTGCTGCGCAAGTGGCCGATGCCGCTGCCGACCTGGCACATGCTGTACGTGCAGATCTGCTTCGGCGTGCTGCTGCTGTTTCCCGCCTACTGGCTGGCGCCGGCGTCGCCGATCACCGCCGCCAATTTGCCGCTGGTGCTGTATGCCGGCATCGCCGCCTCGATCGTTTCCGCCTTCCTGTGGATGGAAGGCATCGCCGGTCTGGGCGCGGCGCGCGCATCCATGTACATGAACCTGATGCCGGTGTTTACCGCGCTGATCGCGATCCTGCTGCTGTCGGAAACGCTGCACGGCTATCATCTGCTCGGCGGCGGCATCACGCTGGCCGGGGTGCTGCTGGCGCAGGCCGTAAAGCTGCCGCCGTGGCGCCGCGCCCGCGAGTAAGCGGCGGCCGGGACCAACACCGACGGCGCCACGAGCGCTAGTCGAAGCGCTTGTTGAAGAGCACGTCCAGCCCGAGAATTGAACCGGCGCGCGCCACCAGCGACCAGCGCCGCGAAAACTGCCAGGTCAACTTGGCGATGCTGGCGGCGCTGGTCAAGCTTTGCTCGTAGCCGACATAAAAGCGTTCCGAGATCGCCTTGCCCAGGTTTACCACCTGCTGGTCGGCCAACCCCGATTCGCTGGCGCCGATCGAAAATTCATCGAGACCGATGCCCTGCGCGATCCGTTTCCCGCCGGCGTTGCCGAGCAGCGCCAGGGCCGCGCCGGCCGCCTGCCGCTGGCCCAGGCCGCTGCTCTCGGAGCCGTGGCCGAACATCAGCCAGGATAATTTTTCCTCGTCGCCGACATTCGGCTCGGACACCAGCCGCACGCGCGGCTGCTGCGCCAGCCCGGTGACCTCGACGCCGGCTTCGACTTCCTGATTG
>DATJCV010000066.1:0-7600 GCA_035497775.1 Burkholderiaceae bacterium
GGCCCGCTCGATGGTGGACAGACGATGGGCAATGACCAGGGTGGTTCGGCCACGCATCAGTTCGTCCAAGGCCATTTGCACCGCGCGCTCGGATTCCGAATCGAGGGCGGAAGTCGCCTCGTCCAGGATCAGGATAGGCGCGTCTTTGTAGATGGCACGGGCGACCGCCAGGCGCTGGCGCTGGCCGCCCGAGAGCCGGGAGCCGTTGTCGCCAATCATGGTCTGCATTCCTTGCGGCAGCGCGTCGATCATGTCGGATAGATGAGCGGCATGGGCCGCGGCAGCAATCCGCGTCGGATCGGGATCGGCATCGCCATAGGCGATATTGGCGGCGACGCTGTCGTTGAACAGCACCACGTTCTGGCCGACCATGGCGATCTGCTGGCGCAAACTGGACAAGGCAATCTGTTCCAGCGGAATGCCGTCCAGACGCACCTCGCCTGCCGTCGGGGTATAGAAACCCGGCACCAGGCTGACCAGCGTGGTCTTGCCGCCGCCGGAAGTGCCGACAAAAGCCACCGTCTCGCCGGATTCGATGCTCAGGCTGAACTGAGTCAACGCCTGTTGCTCCTGCAGGGGATAGACAAAATCCACACTATCGAACTCCAGACGTCCGGTGGCCCGCGCAGTCAACACTTGCCCGTTCGTGCGTTCCGGCGGCGAGTCGATCAGCTCGAACACCGCATCGGCCGCCGCCAAACCGCGCTGCAATGGGCCGTTGATATCGGCCAGGCGCTTCAGCGGCGTCAGCAACATCAGCATGGCGGTGATGAAGGATACGAAGCCGCCGACGGTTGCCTGTCCCTGCTGCGACTGCAGAAGGGCGATCATGATCACCACCCCGACCGCACAGGCAGCGAGTATCTGCGTGATCGGCACCGTCGAGGCAGCGACAATCGTCATGCGCATCATGTAGCCGCGCAGATTGGTCGCGCGTTGATTGAAGCGCTGCTTTTCATATTGCTGGCCGCCGAAGATCTTGATCACCTGGTGCGCGCGGGTGGTTTCCTCGATCACCTGTGTCAGCTCCGCATTGACTTCCAGATATTCCCGCGACAGCTTCCTGGCGCGTTTGCCGGTGGCGCGCACCACCACGGCGATCAACGGCAGCAAAACCAGCGCAATCAGCGTCAGGCGCCAGTTCAGCCACAGCAGATAGCCAAGCAGCACGACCACGGTGAGCGCATCGCGGATCAGCGAGGTCATGACGTTACGGATCATGTCGATGATCTGCTGCACCTCGAACATGATGGAATTAATTACCTTGCCCACCGAATAATGCATGTAGAAATCGGCCGGCACATCGAGCATGCGATCAAAGATCATTTTCCGCAGATCGTTCTGCAGATGGGTCGATGCCCAGCTCATCATGTAGCCGGTCAGGAAGGTGGAAAAGCCGCGCAACATGAAGATGGCGATCAGCACCACCGGTACCGCCCACATTGGAAAGGGCAGCTCGCCAACGAAACCCTTGTCGAGCAGCGTTTTCAGCAAGGCCGGGAGCATCGGCTCGGTCAACGCCGTCAGGATCATGCCCAGGAAGGCCAGCCCCAGGCGGCGCTTGTATGGTCCGAGCATGCGGAATACCCGCAGCAAATTGGGGGGGAAATTCATGAAAATTCGCTGTATCCTTCTGCGCGAGCATCCGGAAAGGAGGCCTACGTGATTCTGTGCCGCGTTCGCGACGTCAGGCCGCATTATATTTCATTGCCATACAGGCTGGCCGCGTTAGACAATGCCAGCGGCCTGCCGCCATCAAGCGCACGCCAGCCATCGACCGATCATCCTTAATTTTCCAAACCATGTTCTCCATCCTGCTACCCACCTGGAACAATCTCGAATTCCTCAAACTGTGCGTCGACAGCATCCGCAAGAATTCGACGGTCCCGCTGCAAATCATTGTGCACGTCAACGACGGCAATGACGGCTCGCTGGAATGGGTGCGCCAGCAGCGCCTGGACTACACGCATTCGCCGGCCAACATCGGCATTTGCCACGCGGTTAACCTGGCCGCCACCTTGGCCCGGCACGACTACATCGTCTATTTGAATGACGATATGTACTGTTGTCCAGGCTGGGACCGCCGGCTGCAGGAACGCATCGTCGCCCTGAACACCGATCTGTTCCTGCTGTCAGGCACTATGGTTGAGCCGCGCGGCTCAGGCAATCCATGCGTGACGATCGCCGATTATGGCAGCGATGCCTCCAGTTTCAACGAACAAGGCTTGCTGGAAGATCTGCCGGCACTCGCCAAACCCGACTGGTACGGCGCCACTTGGCCGCCGACCGTAGTGCACCGCGACTGGTGGTTCAAGGTCGGCGGCTACAGCAGCGAACTGTCGCCCGGCATGAGCAGCGACAACGATTTCTCGATGAAATTGTGGGATGCCGGCTGCCGCATTTTTTTGGGCATCGGCGATGCACTGGTCTATCACTTTCAATCCAAGACCACCGCCAAAATCGTCAAGAACAATGGCGGCCGCCAATTCCTCAACAAATGGGGCATGACGCAGTCCACCTTCGACCGCTACTATCTGCGCCGCGGCCGTCCGGCTGCAAGCATCGTATTGCCGGAACCCGAAACCAACTCGGCCGCGCGCTGGGCGCATCTGCGTAGCGCGCTCAAGCGCCGGTTTTTCCGTTGAGAGAATTTTCCTGCAAGGCCAGCAGCCGCACATACTTCAGGTAACTGGCGCGCATGTTCATGCACGCGATGCGCCAGCCCGTCACGCCATCGAGAACCCCCAGCTTGAACACGTAAGTGCGCAGGAAGGCCCAGGCGCCATGCAGCACAGCCTGTGTGCGGCTGGTGCGCTTACCGCGCGCATGCAGTTGCCGGGCGCCGGCTTGCGAATAATTATCGATCTTGCGCCGGACATCGTCCATCGTGCGGTAGCTGTAGTGCAGCAGCGGCGTGCCGAGCCGACCGATCGGCCCCTGCCCGATCAGGCTCTCATGCACCAGATTATTCGAGAACCGCGCCGTGCCACGCCGCACCAGGCGCACGATATGGTCCGGATACCAGCCGCCATGCCGCACGGGCTTGCCGCAGAAATACGATAGCCGTGGCATTTCGTAGGCATTGCACGCAGCCGTCCGCAAGGCGGTGCGGATCTGCTCACCCAAGGCTTCCGTCAGGCGTTCGTCGGCGTCCAGCGACAGCACCCAGTCGCAAGTGGCGGCATCCAGCGCAATGTTCTTCTGCGGGCCGAATCCGGGCCAGCTCGCCGTCTGGATGATTTTTGCACCAGCGGCACGCGCCAGCGCCACCGTCCGGTCGGTGCTGCCGCTATCGACCACCACTATTTCGCTGGCGATGCCGGCCAGCGATGCCAGGCAGTCTGCGATGTTCAATTCTTCGTTATGGGTAATGATAATGACACTCAGCGGCAAGGCTTGGCTGTGGACGGCGGCATCGCGGGCGGCTATCGACATGATGCCTTCAATATTCGAACCGAACATTTTCCACCTGCAGCCACTCGCACAATTTCAAGTGCAAGGCTTCGTCGGCACGCACCCGCCACGCATCGGGCAGCCGGATGTCGCCGACCACGCCATCCTGCGTGTACTGCACGACGATCGGGCATGCGGCGTCGTTCTGCTGATAGGGATGGATCAATTCGCGCAGCTTCTTGGCGTCGGCCTGGCCGTTCATCACCAGCCGCAAACCCTTGCTGAAGGCGGCGCGGGCCAGCGCGATATCCATCACCTTTTCCGCTGTGACTCGCAAACCGCCAAAAAACCGGTCTTCCGACACCTTGCCCTGCACCGCCAGGAATTCGTCTTCCTTGAACAGCCGCTTGTTGGTGTCATACAGTTCGTTATAGACGGTGACGTCGACCGTGGCACTGGCGTCGTCCAGCGTCACGATGACCATCTTGCCGCGCTGCGTCATCTGGGTCCGCACCGCGGCGATCACCCCCGCAATCAGCCTCGGTTCGCGCGCCGGTTCCAGGCTGGCCAGTTTAGTGCGGGCAAACTTGCGTGCTTCCTCCGCATAGGCATGAAATAGATGGCCAGACAGGTAAAAGCCGAGCGCGGCCTTTTCCTCGGTCAGCTTCTGCTTGTCGCTCCAGGGCGCCGCCTTGACATACTCAGGCGTCCCTTCCATCTCGCTGTCGTCCCCGAACAGACTGACCTGATTGGCCGCCGCCGCCGCCTGCTCGGCGCCTTCCATCGCGCGGCTGACGGACGCCAGCAGGATCGCACGATCGACCTTGAAGCAGTCGAAGGCGCCGGCCCGGATCAGCGATTCGATCGTGCGGCGGTTGATCTGCTGCCGGTCAACCCGCTTGGCGAAATCGAACAAATCGGTAAACGGTCGCTCCTGGCGCGCCGCGATCACTGCCTCGATCGCGGCCTGGCCGGAGCCCTTGACCGCACCCAGGCCGTAACGAATTTGCGTGGCTTTCTTGCCGGGTGCGCCGACTGGCGTGAAGCGGTAGTCGGACAGGTTGACATCGGGCGGCAGCAAGCTCAGGCCGCACACTTCCAGCGCATCCTCGACCAGGATCTTGATCTTGTCGGTGTCGTCCATCGCCAGCGACAAGTTGGCGGCCATGAAGGCGGCCGGATGATGCGCCTTAAGGTAAGCGGTGTGATACGACAGCAAGGCGTAGGCGGCGGCGTGCGACTTGTTGAAACCGTAGCCGGCGAACTTTTCCATAAGGTCGAAGATTTCGTCGGCCTTTTCCTGGCTCAGACCATCCTTGGCCGCGCCGTCGCGGAAAGTCTGGCGATGCTCGGCCATTTCTTCCGCTTTTTTCTTGCCCATCGCGCGCCGCAGCAGATCGGCGCCGCCCAGCGAATAGCCGCCGACCACCTGCGCCATTTGCATCACCTGTTCCTGATACACCATGATGCCGTAGGTTTCGGACAGGATGCCTTCGGTGCGTGGATCGGGATATTCGAAGCGCTCGCCGTGCTTGCGCTTGCAGAAATCCGGGATCAGGTCCATCGGTCCCGGCCGATACAAAGCCACCAGCGCGATGATGTCCTCGAAGCGGTCGGGCCGCGCGTCTTTCAGCATGCCCTGCATGCCGCGGCTTTCCAGCTGGAACACGGCGACGGTCTTGGCGGCGGTCAGCAGTTCATACGACGGACGATCGTTCAGCGGCAGTTTTTCCAGGCTGAAATCCGCCATCGCCGGATCAAGCTCGCGGATATAACGCACCGCCCGATCCAGAATCGTCAGCGTGGTCAGGCCCAAAAAGTCGAACTTGACCAGCCCGACCGCCTCGACGTCGTCCTTGTCGTATTGCGACACCACACCGGAATCACCACCCTGCGTGTATAACGGGCAGAAATCGGTCAGCTTGCCGGGTGCGATCAACACGCCGCCGGCATGCATGCCGATGTTGCGCGCAATGCCCTCGACCTGCTGCGCCAGATCCAGCAATTGTCGGACTTCTTCCTCGTTTTCCTGGCGCTCGGCCAGCAAGGGTTCTTCCTTGATCGCGTCGGCAATCGTCACCAGCTTGCCGGGCTTGAATGGGATCAGCTTGGAAATGCCGTCGCAGAAGTTGTAGCCCATGTCGAGCACGCGGCCGACGTCGCGCACCGCACCTTTGGCGGCCATGGTGCCGAAGGTGGCGATCTGCGACACCGCGTCCTTGCCGTACAAGTCCTTGACGTGCTGGATCACGCGGTCGCGGCCTTCCTGGCAGAAATCGATGTCGAAGTCGGGCATCGACACCCGCTCCGGATTCAGGAAGCGCTCGAACAGCAGGTTGTAGGCGAGCGGATCGAGATCGGTAATCAACAGCGAATACGCCACCAGCGAGCCGGCGCCGGAGCCGCGCCCGGGGCCGACCGGCACGCCGTTTTCCTTGGCCCAGCGGATGAATTCGGCCACGATCAGGAAGTAGCCGGGAAAGCCCATCTTGATGATGGTGTCGGTCTCGAACTTCAGCCGCTGCTCGTAGCGCGGCCGCTGCTGTTCGCGTTTTTCCGCATCCGGATACAGCTGCAGCAGGCGCTGCTCGAGGCCGCGCCGTGCTTCCAGCACCAGGAACTCGTCGATGCCCATGCCATCCGGCGTCGGAAAATCCGGCAGCTGCGGCTTGCCCAATTCCAGCGTCAAGTTGCAGCGCTTGGCAATCTCGATCGTGTTTTGCAAGGCGGCCGGCATGTCGGCGAACAGCTCGGCCATCTCGGCTTGCGTCTTGAAGCATTGCTGATTGTTGAAGCGCTTGGCGCGGCGCGGATTGGCCAGGATTTCGCCGGCCGCGATGCAGGTGCGCGCTTCATGCGCATTGAATTCCTCGGCCTTCAGGAACTGCACCGGATGCGTCGCCACCACCGGCAGTCCAAGCTGCCCTGCCAGCGCCACCGCCTGCCGCAGTTCGGCTTCCGGCTGGCCGGCGCGTTGTACCTCGATATAGAAATGCTGCGGAAAAATCGCCGCCCAGCGACGCGCGCAGCGTTCGGCCGCGGCAGCATTGCCATTGCCGAGCGCCATCCCGATGTCGCCGAACTGCGCCCCGGACAGGGCGATCAAGCCCTGCGGCTGACCGGACCGTTGCAGCTTTTCCAGCCATTCGATGCGGATTTCAGCGCGGCCGCGATGCTGGTTGGTGAGCCAGGCCTGCGACAGCAACTCGCACAACTGCAAATAGCCGGCGCGGTTCTTGACCAATAACAACAGGCGCGATGCCTTGTCACGCTCGTCGTCGTTGCTGATCCAGACATCGCAGCCAGCGATCGGCTTGAGGCCCTTGCCACGTGCCGCCTTGTAAAACTTGATCATGCCAAACAAGTTGGCCAGATCGGTGATTGCCAGCGCCGGCTGATTATCCGCAACGGCGGCGCGTACCGCGTCGTCGATACGCACCAGGCCATCGACGATCGAATATTCGGAGTGCAGGCGCAGATGAACGAATTGCGGTGAAGTCATGGCCGCCATTTTACCGTGCCGCGCGCCGCCTTCACGGCAGCGCCCCGCGGCAAGTTTATAATACCGGCGAATCAATGACTTAGAGAAAATCGTAGTGACTTCCACCGCCAACCGTTACCTCAACATCGCTGCCTACAAGTTCGTCAATTTGGATGACACCGAACAAAAACGCGAACAACTTCTCGCTTTGTGCAATCAACTTGGTCTAAAAGGCACTATTCTGCTGAGCCCGGAAGGCGTCAACCTGTTTTTGGCCGGCTTGCCCGAACCGATCGGCCAATTTCTCGAGTGGCTGCGCCGCGATGCGCGCTTCGCCGAGCTGGAAATCAAGGAAAGCTATTCGGCAACGCAGCCGTTCGGCCGCATGCTGGTCAAGCTGAAAGCCGAGATCATCACGATGAAACATCCGCAGATCCAGCCCGCGCAAGGGCGGGCGCCGGCGGTCGATGCCAAGACCGTGAAGCGCTGGCTCGATTGCGGCGTGGATGACGCCGGCCGGCCGGTCGTGATGATGGACACCCGCAACGCCTTCGAAGTGGATGTCGGCACCTTCGCCAACACCATCGACTACCGCATCGCCAAATTCAGCGATTTCCCCGAGGTGGTGGCGCAACATCAGCAAGAGCTGGCCGGCAAGACCATTGTCACCTTCTGTACCGGCGGCATCCGTTGTGAAAAAGCCGCGATCCACATGCGCAACACGGG
>DATJCV010000067.1:0-6857 GCA_035497775.1 Burkholderiaceae bacterium
AGCATGCAGCCGGATTTCTTTGTGCCGCCCATCGCCGGTCCGGCGATGGCGCAAGCGGATGTCGATCAGATGCTGAAGGCCGTGCTGGCTGAAATCGAACGCTGGCAGTGAACGTAGCGCCGGGCTGCGCCGGCTGGGCCGACAGGTCTTCTTGCTTGAGCTTGAGCTTGAGCTTGAGCTTGGCTTTTTCTCCTGTTTGCAGTCGGCTTTGGCGGCCTTTTTCTCGGTCTGGTATTCCTTTCTTTGCAGCCTCGTGCATGCCGCAATCCCTTTTGCCCTGCCTGATCGCTGGCTGCGGCGTTGGCAAAGCCGGTTTTTGTAGATTTCCTTGATGCAACATAAGTCCAGGGCAACATTGCCCGTCGTACCATCGGAAACAGGCAATCAATGCGCTGCATGGCAAGCTTGAGCGGTCGCCAATGCAGTAACGGTGTCATCAAGAACGGCCATCCAAAATGAACCAAAATAAAATCGACGCGCTTTTGAATCGGCTCCGCTTATGGCAAAAATTTGCCATCCTGGCTCTCTTCGGCGTACTGCTGGTGGCGGCCCCGTTCATCTTGTATGTGAACGAATCCGGCAAGGTCATCAGCGCCGCCAGGCTGGAAGCTGAAGGCCTGACGCCGATCCGCCTGATGCTGAAGACGCTGCAACTGGCGCAGCAGCATCGCGGCCTGTCGATGCTGACCTTGAGCGGCGACGCCGAGGCCCAACCGAAGCGCGCCGCCAAGCAGGAAGAAACCGAGCGCGCCTTTGCCGCGCTGGACGCCGAACTGCAGAAAATCACCCACGACCCGGCGATTGCCACCACTTGGCGCGAAACCCGGGAGGCTTGGAATACGCTCAAAGGCAAAGTCGGACAGGGTACGATCGCGGCGGCCGACAGCTTCGGCGCGCATGGCGCGATGATCGCCCACCTGCTGCGGCTGAAGTCGCTGCTGATGGAATATTACGGGCTCAGCTTCGACCCGGACGCCCAGGGTTATTACCTGATCGACGCGGCGCTGGGGCAGGCGCCGATACTGGCCGAATTGTTTGGCCAGACCCGCGCCAAGGGCGCCGGCCTGCTGGCTGCGCACAGCGCGTCGGCCGAAGACCGGATTCAAATCACCGTCTTGATCAACCGCGCCAACGAGCACTACCACAACCTGAACGATTCGCTCGCCAGCGCCGCCAGGCGCTACCCGCTCCTGAAAGACGCCCTGGCCGCGCCTGGCCAGGCGGCGCTGGCCAGCGCCGATCAGGCCATCCGACTGGCGCAAAAGGAAATCGTCGAAGCGGACCCGCTGCAGTTTTCGGCGCCCGACTACGTCACTCAATTCACCGCCGCGATCGATGCCCAGTTCCAGCTCAATCAAGCCGCGCTGGCGCAACTGGAAACCATCCTCGCGGCCCGCGCCGAGCGCCTGACCACCGCCCGCTATACGCTCGGCGGCATGGTCGTCCTTTTCAGCCTGCTGGCCGGCTTCATCAATATCCTGATTACCAGCGGTCTGCTACGGCAACTCGGCGGCGAACCAGGGTATGCCGCTTCGATCGTCGAGAAAATCTCGGCCGGCGATCTGGCGGTGCCAATCCAGTTGCGGCCGCGCGACCGCTCCAGCCTGCTGTTTGCGATGCGAGGGATGCGCGACCATCTGGCCGCGATCGTCGGCAATGTGCGCACTGGCACCGACTCGATCGCCACCGCCGCCAGCCAAATTGCGACCGGCAATCTGGACCTGTCGGCGCGCACCGAACAGCAAGCCAGCACGCTGGAGCAGACCGCCGCCTCGATGGAAGAATTGACCGGCACCGTCAAGCAGAATGCCGAGCATGCACGCCAGGCCAACCAGTTGGCGGCGTCGGCCTCGGAGATTGCGGTCAAGGGCGGCGCGGTGGTGGCGCAAGTGGTGGATACCATGGACGAGATCAACGCCTCGTCGAAGAAGATCGTCGACATCATCGGCGTCATCGACGGCATCGCGTTCCAGACCAACATCCTGGCGCTGAATGCGGCAGTCGAAGCGGCGCGCGCCGGCGAGCAGGGGCGCGGCTTCGCGGTGGTCGCCACGGAAGTGCGCAATCTGGCGCAGCGCTCGGCCGCCGCCGCCAAGGAAATCAAGACCCTGATCGGCGACTCGGTGGACAAGGTCGATTCCGGCGCCAAGCTGGTGGACGAAGCCGGCGCCACGATGCAGGAGATCGTCGCCAGCGTCAAAAAAGTGACCGACATCATGAGCGAAATCACCACCGCCAGCCAGGAGCAAAGCACCGGCATCGAACAGGTCAACCAGGCCGTGACGCAGATGGATGAAGTCACGCAACAGAATGCCGCACTGGTGGAAGAGGCCGCCTCGGCCTCCGCCGCCTTGCAGGAGCAGGCGGTGTCGCTGGCGCAGGCAGTCAGCGTCTTTATTCTGGCCGGCATGCCGGGTACCGCTCCGACCGTACTGTCACCGCCGGCGACTGCGTTGCCGGCCAAGTCGGGAATGCGCCTGCTGGGCCGTTAGCCGGGGCGTCGAGTATTCAACGCTTTGCTGGCGGCTTGGCTCAGGCCGGGGACGCTTCTCCGCCCAGCGCCTGCATCGGCCAGCATCCGGCAATTTGCCCTAAGCACCCTTGGCGAAAAAGTGCAATAAGGCAACAATAGCAGCGCATAATATATAGTTTGAAAAACAATATCGAAAGGTACTCCGCGTGCTGGAACAATTAACAAAAGGAGGGCAACCTCCCCTATCCTGGTCGATAGCTATCGCGTTGGCTATCATCCTTGCAGGCTGTGCGGTACAAACGCCGCCAACCGCTCCCAAAGAAGCCCCGCAATCGCTGGATATCCAAAAAGCAGCCCAACGAGCGGTCGCCGCCCAAATCCCCGCCACGCCTACCCTGAAAAGAAAGATTGCACTGGGCCGCATCACGAATGAAACGAATTACGGCCAATCGCTATTGCGCGATCGGCACGATGATCCGCTAGGCAAGCAGGTTACTGACCTGATGAGCAAAGCGCTGACCGAATCCGGCGCTTATCTGGTCTTCGAGCGACCGGACATTAGCCGCCTCCAGTCCGAGAGCCGCCTCACCGAAACCAAGCTCAATCTCATTGGCGTCGATGCACTGATTATCGGATCTCTTACCGAATTTGGCCGCAAGACGGTTGGCGCTACCGGTTTTGTGTCCTCCAGCAAGCGCCAGGTCGCTTTTGCCAAGATCGATGTCCGAGTGGTCGATGCCAATACCGGCCATGTATTTTTCGCCACGTCGGGCGCCGGCGAAGCGTCCACTGAAACCGCCTCCACTTTCGGGTTCGGTTCGCAGGCTGGCTACGATGGGACGCTCAATGATGCGGCGATCCGGCAAGCGGTGGCCGAAGCGGTCAACCGTCTGTCGGCACAGATGAGTTCGCGCCCCTGGCAGACTTATATACTGAAAGCCGAAGGAAGTCGGATATTTCTGAGCGGCGGCAAGAGCCAAGGCATTCAACCCGGCATGCAGTTTTCGGTTCAGACCCAAGGCGAGCAGGTGAAATCGCCGCAAACCGGCGCAATCGTCACCTTACCCGGCCATACCATTGCCCAAGTACGCGTTGATGTGCTGTTCGGCGATAGTGAACTTAACGAGGGTTCGGTTGCAACCGTCCTATCGGGATCGCTGACTGGATACAAGTCGGACCAACTCCTGGTTCGCCACGTGGAGGTCAAATAATGAAAAGAACCATAGCTATTCTGATAGTGGCCGCCAGCTTGGGTAGTAGCCTGGTGATTAGCGGCTGTACTCAGATGCCGACAGAAAAGCAAAGCGTTTCTGATTTGCGGCCACAAATCTCCTTCAGTGCGAATGATATTCAACTGCATGGCGCAAGAGTAATTCTGGACGGGCTCGATATGGGGATAGCCGGGAATTATCTAGAAGGCTCTTCAGCGTTGCGCGTGCTCTCCGGAACCCACGTGCTTCGTATCGTGCTCAGTAATCAAATAATCCTGGAAGAAAAATTTTATGTCAGTGATGGCGTGAATCGCACCTTCATCTTGAAATAAGGAATTGTTGCTATGCGATTTTTATTGATGCTGCTCATCACATTACTACTTGGTGCTTGCGCGACGCCTACATTGTATCGATGGGGCGACTATGACCAAGCACTCTATGCCGGTTACAAAGACCAAACGAAAATGGAAGCGCTACGCCTGAAACTGGAAACGCATATCGCAGAAATGGAAAAATCGGGCCAGAAGGTGGCTCCCGGTCTCTACGCTGAATTGGGCACGCTGTACCTACAGGGAGGTTCATCGGACAAGGCGGTCAACCTATATTCGCGGGAACGGGATGCGTGGCCGGAAAGCAAAACCTTGATGGCAGCCATGATCCAAAATATTGAGCGACGTCAGCAAGCCAAGGGAGAAGCCAAAAAATGAGAACGATCCTTTGGGGCTTGCTCGTCCTTGCTTTGACAGGATGCGCAGTCCAACAACCGGCCAAAATGGATATGAGCGCTTTTCAGGCGGCAGCTCCCCGCTCGGTTCTGGTAGTGCCGACCGTCAATAAGTCGCTGGACGTCGATGCCCCTAACTACGTGCTTGCCGCACTGCCGGTTCCAATTGCCGAAAAGGGCTATTACGTTTTCCCGGTGAATACAACCAAATATGTATTGGAACAGGAGGGTTACTATGAGGGTGAGCAGATTCACCAGCAACCGACTCCCGTTTTGGCCAAGCTGTTTGGGGCCGACGCCGTCCTCTATGTGTCAATCAATCGGTGGGATGCCCAATATGCCCTAATCACGACTACGGTGACGGTTGATTTCAACTACCGTATGGTCAGTAAGGATGGCACCGAGATTTGGAAAGAGCAGAAGCGCATGCAGTATCAGCCGCAAAACTCCTCCTCCGGTTCGCCCCTGGCGATGCTGATTGTCGCAGCGGTCAATGCCGCCGTTACGCGCGCGGCACCAAACTATATGCCGCTGACTCAGCAGGCCAATCAACAGGTTTTTATCTTCGGACCGAACGCGATTCCAGACGGGCCATATCGGGCAACCTCAGCGCAACGATAAGCGTAACCCTCCACGAGATGGCGCCGACCTAATACCTGTTGAGAGAGGGTAGTACCTCCGATCGAAAATTCGATCGGGGACACCGGCCGGCATCTTAGATGGCAGGCGCTTCTCCGCCCAGCGCCTGCACCAGCGCGCCCAGCATCTGGCTCAATTCGCCGGTCATCAGCTGCATGTCGCCATCGAAACGCTCATCGGCGCCGGCCGCCAGCTGGTCGGCGTTTTCCTTCAGCACGTCGAGCGGCGCGATGCGCTTCAAGGCCAGCGATTCCGTCAGCACGAAGGAAATACGGTCATTCCAGGTCAGCGCCAGCCGCGTGCATTGCTTGCCGGCGGCGATGTGGCGCCGCAGGTCGTCGGCTTCCGGCGCCTGCCGGGCGTAGCGCACCGTGGCCTTGCTGTCGCCAGTGGCGCGCAGCTCGGTGTCCTGGTCGATGCTGAATCCGGGCGGCGCTTCATCCGCGGCCAGCCAGTCGGTCATGGCCGCCTGCGGCGAACGCGCGACCCGTAGGTTGGTGACCGGCAAGGGGTCGACCGCTTTCAGCAAGAGTTTCAGGATTTCATCCGCTTTCGCCGGACTGGAGCCGTCCACCACCAGCCAGCCATGAACCGGATCGATCCAGACCCGGGTGTCGCGCCGGATCGAAAACGCACGCGGCAACAATTCTTCGGCGATCTGTTCCTTGAGCTCCTTCATCTGCTTGCGGCCCGGCTTGAAGCCTTGCTGCTCTTCGATCTCGGCGGCGCGCGCCTTGCAGACCTGGTTAATGACGGAAGCCGGCAACAGCTTCTTTTCGGTGCCGAGCATGAGCAGCATCTGGCGGTTGACGGTATGCACCAACTGCTCATTTTCGCGCGGCGAACTCCACCCCAGGCTTTGCATGTCGCCGCTGTTGCATGGCGCGAAGGCATGCGGCGCCAGGCAACTTTCGAGTTGATCGGAGGACATCGCCCAGGGAGCGGGAAGACGATAAATCTGCAGGTTTTTGAACCACATGGCGAGCGCGCAAAAAAGGGCCCATTCTACACGCCGTTGACTTGCTTGCCGCTCGCCATGGGACATGCCCGCGTACGGATGCATGCCGGCGTAAGGACCTGATCGGCTATCCATGCAGGTCGCGGACTTTTTATTCCCAGGTGCTGGCAGAAGGGCTGGAGGAAGACAACCGGCACGGCACGCAGTTGGTGCCGCCCGTTGGGAGTCACTAAGGTCCTGCGAAGAGCAGCTCTCCTTGCGACAAATGGTCGCCGCCATCCGAGGCTCCGGTTGGAGACAGGGCGCTGACCCGCACACCGAGCAGCCTCAGTCTCTGTTCCAGGGGAACCCGCCGCAGACACTCGCCGGCCGCCCGGCGGATGGTTGCTGCATCGGCGGTAGGAGCCGGTAGCGTGACGTCGCGCGTAAGGGTGCGGAAATCTGCGTAGCGCAGCTTGATGCCGATGGTGCGGCCAACATATCCCTTGCGGCGCAGGTCTTCTGCCACTCGCGTACATAATGCAGTAAAGATGCCAGACAAGGTTTCACGGTCATGCCGAGCATGAAGGTCCCGCTCAAAGGTCGTCTCGCGACTGATCGACTTCGGCTCCGAACTCGTTACTACCGGCCGATCATCGATGCCCCGGGCGGCGTTGTGCAGCCAGCTGGCATAGCTTCGACCGAAATGGGCTTGCAGTAAACCGGGCTCTGCCTGGGCCAGTTCTCCCACCGTGCGGATACCAAGCGTGGCCAGCTTCTGGTTCGCCTTGGGGCCGATCCCATTGATTTTCCGACCCGCCAGCGGCCAGATCCGGCTTGGTATATCGGCATGGTTCAAAACGGTCACCCCAT
>DATJCV010000068.1:0-6530 GCA_035497775.1 Burkholderiaceae bacterium
CGACCACCATCCATTCGCGGTCGTAGATCTGCTCGCTCATCAGGCCGGCTTCGGTCAACGTCGCTTCGGATAGCGCAATGCCGGCGCAGGATTTGATCGGATACAGCGTCAGTTCGGTCAGGGTGGGCATCGGTCGGATGGGAGTGAGTGGGAACAGGCCAAAGTATGCCACGCCGGCCGCCGGTGGCATCCCCGGCCCGCACGATTGCGCTGCCTTTGACGCAGCAGCAGCCCAAGGCGCCGACCCGTAAGGCGAAGACGCCGGTGATCTTGTCCGTTGCCGACCCCGAAAGACTGGTCGGCCGCATCCGCCGCCGCGCGCTGACGGCGGCGGACAGCCTGTCAGCCGCGCCAGTAGCCGTTGGCGGCGGCCACCGTCTGGAAGTTGGTGGCCACGACTTGCGACGAAGCGATCAGGCTGTCGGCGTTTTCGCCGTATTCCGGACGCAGCTTGTCGCGCACTTCAGCCGAGGGTTGGGTGTACTTGACGCCCATCCGCGCCATTTTGATGGCCAGCTCGAAGCCTTCTTGCGGGGTCGCGGTTTTCAGTGTGGTCAGCCACGTTTCCATTTGGTTTTTCCTTTTTGATCTGGTGAGCGAGTCGTTGTGATCGAGTGACGGGCGACATTCCGTTGCCCAGGCGCCGCCGATCATGTGTACCACGCTTGTTGCCGGATCGCGGTGACATGCGCCATTGACTTTTCAGGATTTTTCATTTGGCGATCGAGTGAAGCCTTGTCAGCTGAATGGCTTCAACCGTCGGTCATTACGTGCCAGAGTTTTGCTACGCTCTATCATCGCCCCGGACTGCATGCATTCCCCCAGCGTTGTATGCCATGGGAGCACGTCACCCCGGTACTGGGGCAAAAACGCCACTGGGTTTTCACTGAAAACCGCAGGAATGACAAGCAAATCGGACATGTGGCTCAAACACACACTGCCTGATCACCACCCATCATGTTGGTGGAGTATAGGTAAACCTCGGCCTATTTATGGCCGACAACGAACTATATATTCTGGAGTATATGGGGCGCCTGCCTTGACTCAGGCGGCGCCCGTGGTTTTTCCTATTTGCCAGGTTGACGCGGCAGGTCAAACGTTGAACAGGAAATTCAGCACATCGCCATCCTTGACGATGTATTCCTTGCCTTCGGCGCGCATCTTGCCGGCTTCCTTGGCGCCTTGCTCGCCCTTGTAGCTTATGAAGTCGTCGTAGGCGATGGTCTGGGCGCGGATGAAGCCGCGTTCGAAGTCGGTGTGGATGACGCCGGCCGCCTGCGGCGCGGAATCGCCGGCGTGGATGGTCCAGGCGCGCACTTCCTTGACGCCGGCGGTGAAGTAGGTCTGCAGGCCGAGCAGCTTGTAGGCGGCGCGGATCAGGCGGTCCAGGCCCGGTTCTTCCATCCCCATGTCGGCCAGGAAGTCGTGCTTGTCGGCGTCATCCAAGTCGGCGATTTCGGATTCGATGGCGGCGCAGATGGCGACGATCGGCGCATTCTGAGACGCGGCGTAGGCGGTCAGTTGGTCCAGCAGCGGGTTGTCGGTGAAGCCGTTGTCGGCGACGTTGGCGACGTACATTGCCGGCTTGGCGGTGATCAGGCACAGCGGCTTGATCAGCAGCATTTCCTCGGCATCCAGCCCCAGCGCGCGCACCGGTTTGGCGTCGTTCAGCGCCGGCATGATGCGTTCCAGCAGCGCGACCAGCTAGGCGGCGTCCTTGTCGCCCGAGCGCGCTTTCTTGTTTTCGCGGTGGATGGCCTTTTCGACCGTGCCCATGTCGGCCAAGGCCAGTTCGGTCTGGATCACTTCGATGTCGTCCAGCGGGCTGATCTTGCCGGCGACGTGGATCACGTTGTCGTCCTCGAAGCAGCGCACGACGTTGACGATGGCGTCGGTTTCACGGATGTGCGCGAGGAACTGGTTGCCCAGCCCTTCGCCCTTGGAGGCGCCGGCCACCAGCCCGGCGATGTCGACAAATTCGACCACCGCCGGCACCACGCGTTCCGGTTTGACGATTTCGGACAGCGCCTTCAGGCGCGGATCGGGCACTTCGACCACGCCGACGTTGGGCTCGATGGTGCAAAACGGGTAGTTCTCAGCCGGGATGCCGGCCTTGGTCAGGGCGTTGAACAGGGTGGATTTGCCGACGTTGGGCAGGCCGACGATGCCGCATTGGAGACTCATTGGGAAGACTTTCTAAATCAACGGGTTAGCCGTGCTTCGGATTCGTTTGGGGCGCCAACGCAGATTGAGTTAGGCTGAATGTCGAACAGCAGAGAGAAGCGGCGGAAAAACGGGAAATGGCGAAAGCGCACATGATA
The DNA here is from genome assembly GCA_035497775.1 of Burkholderiaceae bacterium. GTDB lineage: Bacteria > Pseudomonadota > Gammaproteobacteria > Burkholderiales > Burkholderiaceae_D > DATJCV01. The sequence goes on from DATJCV010000068.1 coordinate 2,322, forward strand.
TCGCAGTTTTTAACTGCTTTTTCCCTGCCGGCGCGAGGAAATGGCCTCGGCCGTCGCGCTGCTGGGGTACGCCGGCAGATATGCCGAGAGGCAGGCTCGGACAGCGGTGGGGCAGAGTCGGCGGCAAGCGCCTGGGATGCTTGCCGGGTGGCAGCCGGCTTCAAGGTTTTTTACGGTGGCACCGCCGCGCGATGCCGGACAGGCGACTAACCGGCTTTCTTGACGTAGGCCGAGCACCAGCCGGCGGCCATGACTTCCTTGCCGCCGAATATCGCGCACGCACCGCTGGCGGCGTCTTTTGCCGTGTAGAGCTGGCACGTGGCGCATTTTTCTCCGGCTACGTACTTGGGAAACTTGGCTTTGTCGACTTTGCTTGCGTCCTCCTTGTAACCCAGCGAAACCGCTTGCGGGTCGGATTCCAGCACTTTTTTTGCGTCGGCTGCTTGCGTCCACTGGCCGCTGGCCAAAGCGGCCGTGCCGAGGATCGAATGAATGACAAAGGTGCGACGATTGATGGTCATGACACATCCTTTATTTCAATGAAATTGTCTGGCCGGTAACAAACTGGGGATGAACTTAGTGTAGCCCCGGCCATGGAGAAGTCACTCTGTTCCAGGCAGCTTGATTGCGCTGGATTAAAGACGGCGCTGAAATAGGGAAGCGGCGCAGCGGGCCATGAGGCATCGTTCCAGCCTGACGCCGATACCTGGGTACAGGTGCGCGCCGGCTGGCGCAGCGCAGGCGAATTGCTCAGATCACCAGGGATTGCCGGGCAAAGCGGCTTGGCGTCGCGTCATTTGGTATGCAATTGCATCGTCGCTGCGTCGATTTTTCCTTCGCATAGCAGCGGCAGCACGTCCAGGCTGCGGGCGATCGCTTCATCGATCAGCAATTGCTCGTCCTTGCGCGGCCGATGCAGCACATAGTCGACCACGGGCTGCTGCACGCCGACGGTGCGCGGATGGCCGATGCCGATGCGCAGACGCCAGTAGTCTTGCGTGCCGAGCGCGGCGGTGATGTCCTTCAGGCCGTTATGGCCGCCGGATGAGCCGCCTTTCTTGATCCGGGCAGTGCCGGGCGGCAGATCCAGTTCGTCATGCACCACCAGTATTTCATCGGCGGCAATCTTGTAGAAATGCGCCAGTCCGCCGACCGCCAGCCCCGAGCGGTTCATCCAGGTTTGCGGTTGCACTAGCCAGATGTCGGCGCCGCCGATGCGGGTTTTGGCCGCCAGCGCCTGGTAGCGTGCCTCGCGATTCAGGCGGATTCCGCTACTGGCCGCCAGCGCATCGAGCAGCCAGAAGCCGGCATTGTGCCGGGTTTGTTCGTATTCCGGACCCGGATTGCCGAGGCCCGCGATGAGGCGGATGGACATGGATACGCGATAAGGAAATGGTCAATTAGCGGGGATGGGCGAAGTTCTGCGCGCGCTGCCGCTCCGGTTCCGGCTTCCGATGTGCTCCGCGCGGAGTATTTTTGGAGCCGCGTGCAGTGTATACAGAAATTGGGGAAACGTGGACATACTCCCGTATTTTTGGCTCTGTCGTTGCTAGCGATTGAAGTTGCAACCAGCTGTTGCCATTCATATACTCCATCTGGATACTGTTAAATACGGGCGTGTACGCTTAAAATTTTTAACATACTCCGTTCTCATGCTGTGATATCAAGGATGTGCGACATGGCGCGAGCCAGGCCCAAACAGCCGGGCGCATCGCATTTCCTCGTCGGCAGCAAGATCGCGAACACGTTGCAACAGGGCAGTGCGGCAGAGTCGTATTGTCCTGGAAATGGAAAAAGCCCGCTGGATTGGCAGCGGGCTTTTGCTTTTCAGGCTCCATGGCCGGCGGGCTGCCGGCGGCTGGATTATTTCTTCTCGGCTGGTGCGGCTGGCGTTGCCGCGGCTGCTGCGGCAGCGGCCGCTGCGGCGGCGTCAGCATCGGCATCCGCCTTGCTGCCGCTCGGAATCGAGACGGTGGCCAGGGTCAGATCGTCTTCGCCGGGGCGGACCACGGCGGAAACGTTGGCCGGCAAGGTGATGTCGGACAGGCGGATCGACTGGCCGATTTCCAGCTTGGCCAGGTCGACGGCGATAAATTCCGGCAAGTCTTTCGGCAGGCACGACACTTCGAGGTCGACCACGGCATGGTTGACGATGCCGCCCGACAGCTTCACCGCCGGCGACACGTCGGCATTGGTGAAATGCAGCGGGATCTTGACCGTGATCTTCTGGCTGGCATCGATGCGCTGAAAATCCACGTGCAGCACCAATTGCTTGTGGGCGTGCATCTGGAAGTCGCGCAGCAGAACCTGTTCCGCCTTGCCATCTACTTCGAGTTCGAGAATCGACGAGTGGATCGTTTCCTTTTTCAGCGCATGGTACAGCGCGTTATGGTCTAGCGAAATCGAAACCGGTGCCGTCTTGCCGCCGTACACGATGCCTGGCGTCTGGCCTGCAATGCGCTGGCGGCGGCTCGCTCCGGACCCCAGCTCTTTGCGCGGAAATGCAACTATTTTCATGGTAAAGCTCCATTGTGAGTAAGGCCGGACTGCGCCTTACGGTAAAAATCCCCCGCGACCAGGGGATTTGAAAAACTGCCCTTGTGGGACAGTGTGATTCTTGTTTCAGCAGGGCGGTGGCGCTGACCCTGCTCGTTGCTTGTTTCTGATCAGTTAGGGCAGAGTAACTGGTGTTAATCCGCGAACAGCATCATCACCGAATCGCCCTTGCTGATGCGCTTGAAGGTTTCCGCCAGCAATTTGGCGCAGCTCAACTGGCGGATCTTGGTGCAGGCGGCAGCAGCAGCGGACAGCGGGATGGTGTCGGTGACCACCAGTTCGTCCAGCGGCGAGGCGGCGATGCGTTCCACCGCCGGACCGGATAAAACCGGATGGGTGCAGTAGGCAATGACCTTCTTGGCGCCGCGTTCCTTCAATACTTCGGCGGCCTTGGTCAGCGTGCCGGCGGTATCGACCATGTCGTCCATGATCACGCAGTTGCGGCCTTCGACTTCGCCGATGATATTCATCACTTCCGACACGTTCGCTTTCGGCCGCCGCTTGTCGATGATCGCGAGGTCGCAGTCGAGGCGCTTGGCCAGCGCGCGCGCGCGCACCACGCCGCCGACATCGGGCGACACCACCAGCAAATCGTTGTAGTGCTTGACGACCAGGTCGTCCAGCAGGATCGGCGAGGCATACACGTTATCGACCGGGATGTCGAAGAAGCCCTGGATCTGATCGGCGTGCAAGTCCATGATCATCACGCGGTCGACACCGGCTTCCTGCAGCATGTTGGCCACCACCTTGGCTGAAATCGCCACCCGTGCCGAACGCGGCCGCCGATCCTGGCGCGCGTAGCCGAAATACGGAATGGCGGCGGTGATGCGACCGGCCGAGGCGCGCTTCAGCGCATCGACCATCAGCATCAATTCCATCAGGTTGTCGTTGGTCGGCGCGCAGGTCGACTGCAGCACGAACACATCCTTGCCGCGCACGTTTTCATTGATCTCGACCATCACCTCGCCGTCCGAGAACTTGGAAACGAGGGCCTTGCCGAGCGGGATGCCGAGGTGCTGGACCACTCCCATTGCCAGTTCCGGATTGGCATTGCCGGTAAAAACCATCAGGTTTTCAATTGACATGGTGAGTCCTAAGCGGGGTTGTTGATCGAGGCGAGAGTGGCAGGCAGGCGATGTGCGATACGATTTGTGTGTCTGCCACCGGGCGGTCTGCTAACTTATGATGAGGTCGTGAGATTCGTTTGCCTGCTGCCGCTGAAATTCTCAAACCGGGGCGCGGCCGGGACACGACTGACTTGCACTTGCAAATAATGGCAGGGGAAGAAGGATTCGAACCTTCGAATGCTGGAATCAAAATCCAGTGCCTTAACCAGCTTGGCGATTCCCCTACACAACCGGGTGTTTTTCGCAACTCGGCGCCGATGGCGCCAGATGCCGCGTCAAACCAATTCTGTGCTGCAAATTCTACGTTCCAATTCCAGTGCTACGTTGGCAACCAATCAGCCAGCGGATGCCGCTGTATTGTCTGCGCTTTCCATGCCCGCCAGCGAGGCGGTACCTGCCTGAGCACCTGGTCCGCTTGCGACTCATCCGCGAACGGACAAAAAACACAGGCGCCGGAACCGGTCATTCTCGCATTTCCGTGCGCAGACAGCCATTGTATGGCCTCGGCGACAACCGGAAAGCGCTG
>DATJCV010000069.1:0-2213 GCA_035497775.1 Burkholderiaceae bacterium
GTGTTGCCGAGATTTTTCATGTCCCTGAACCCGAACGCCGATCCCGTAGCCGTTACCCACCTCGACCAGGTGCAGTACGTCACCAGTTGCGAACTGCCGACGCCGTGGGCCACCTTCCGCCTGCACGCATTTCTCGATCCGGCCAGCGGCAAGGAGCACCTGGCGCTGACGCTGGGCGATGTCGGCGACGGCGCGCCGGTGCTGGCGCGCATCCATTCCGAATGCCTGACCGGCGACGCGCTGTTTTCGCAGCGCTGCGATTGCGGCCCGCAGCTGGAAAGCGCGTTGCAGAAGATCGCCGCCGAGCGGCGCGGCGCGCTGCTCTATCTGCGCCAGGAAGGGCGCGGCATCGGCCTGCTGGCCAAGCTGCAGGCTTACCGGCTGCAGGATGCCGGCGCCGATACGGTGGAAGCCAACGAGGAACTGGGTTTCCTGCCCGACCAGCGCAACTACCATCTGTGCCAGCCGATCCTGCGGCATCTCGGCATCCGCTCGCTGCGGCTGATGACCAACAATCCGCGCAAGGTCGATGCCATGCGCCAGCTCGGCATCGAAGTGGTCGAGCGGCTGCCGCTGATCATCAAGCGCAATCCGTTCAACGAGCGCTATCTGAACACCAAGGCCGACAAGCTCGGCCACCTGTTCCCCTCGGAGTAAAACCGGGTGGCGCGGCCTCTCGCCGCGTGACGCGCGGCTCGTCCTGCCGCCACGCGTTCCGGGGCCAGCCTTTACAATTCGGCGATGCCCGTCTCTACCGCCACCACTCCCCACTCCGTTGCCGCCCGCAAGGCATTCCTCGGCGGCCTTGCCATCGCCGTATGCGGCGCCGTGCTGTTTTCCGCCAAGGCGATCGTCGCCAAGCTGATGTATCGCTACCACGTCGATGCGGTCACCGTGATCGGCTTCCGCATGATGTTCTCGGGGCCGATCTTCGCCGCCGTAGCGTTTTGGCGCATGCGCATCGAGGCGCCGCTGTCGAATCCCGACCGGCTGCGGCTGGTGGTGCTGGGCGTGATCGGCTACTACCTGTCGAGCTTTCTCGATTTCCTCGGCCTGCAATACATCAGCGCCGGCCTGGAGCGGCTGATCCTGTTCCTGACGCCGTCGTTCGTGCTGCTGATTTCGGTGCTGTTCTACAAGAAGAAGATCGGCGCCTTCGAATGGTCGGCCCTGGTGATTTCCTATCTCGGCACGGTGCTGGTGTTCCTGCACGACGTCCAGATCGGCGGCGAGAACGTCGGCCTGGGCAGCGCGCTGGTGCTGGGCAGCGCCATTTCCTACGCGCTGTATCTGCTGTTTTCCGGCGAACTGGTGCGGCGGGTCGGCAGCATGCGGCTGGTCGCCTACGCGATGTGCGTCTCCAGCGTCTGCTGCGTCGCCCAGTTTTTCCTGCTGCGGCCGGTGGCAGCGCTGATCCAGCCGGCGCCGGTATACTGGTACTCGATCGTCAACGCGATCTTCTGCACGGTGTTGCCGGTGTACATGACGATGGTGGCGGTCGAGCGCATCGGCGCCACCAGCGCCTCGCAGGCCGGCATGGTGGGGCCGGTGTCGACGCTGTTTCTGGCGGCGATCATTCTGGGGGAGCCGATCACCGGTGTCCAGCTGGCCGGCACGGCGCTGGTGCTGTTCGGCATCTATCTGCTGTCGCGCAGGCGCGCGCAGTGATTCACACGGAGAGGGAACATGGATCTCGGAATTCGTGGCAAGGTGGCTCTGGTGTGCGGCGCCAGCATGGGATTGGGACGCGGCTGCGCCGAGGCGCTGGCGGCGGAAGGCGTGCGGGTGACGATCGTGGCGCGCCACGCCGGGCGGCTGCAGGCTGCAGCGGCAGAAATCCGCCGTAGCGGCGGCACGGTGACGGCGGTGGCGGCCGACATTACGACCGCCGGCGGGCGGGCGCTGGCGCTGGCGGCATGCCCGCAGCCGGATATCCTGGTCACCAATGCCGGCGGGCCGCCGCCCGGCGACTTCCGCAACTGGAGCCGGGACGACTGGATCGCCGCGCTGGATGCCAACATGCTGACCCCGATCGAACTGATCAAGGCGACCGTCGATGGCATGATCGGACGCCGTTTCGGCCGCATCGTCAACATCACCTCGGGCGCGGTCAAGGCGCCGATTGATATACTCGGCCTCTCGAACGGCGCCCGCTCCGGCCTGACCGGCTTCGTCGCCGGCCTGGCGCGGCAGACGGTGCGGCACAATGTCAC
>DATJCV010000070.1:0-1963 GCA_035497775.1 Burkholderiaceae bacterium
AGCCCGTGAAACACTTGAACGCTGCCCGAGCGCAGTGCCGAGATCACCGGCCCGACATCCCTGTCGCTGTCATCCGAATCCGCAAACAACAGCGCCGCCAGCAACTGTTCGTCGGCACCGGCATGCGCCTGCACCTGCAGCAGGTTTTGCGGCACGTCGTGCTCCGCATAGGCGACCCAGGCCAGCTGGTAGCCGCCAATCTGCTGGACGATGCGGCAGATCTCGGCGAGCAATGCCTTCTCGTTCTCGGCCCGGATCATGGCGCGGTTGGTGGCGCCGCGCAACGCCTGCACCCGGTTGACCCGGCGCAACGTGTCATGCTGGAGCTGCAATTGCGCCGCCATCTGGTCAAACCGCACCGCCAGCTCGCCAATCTCGCCGCCGCTTTTCGCCAGGCCGGTGCGCGCACTCATCACTCCGTCTCCCAGCAACGCCGCGGTCTGCGTCAAGGCGCGGACCGGTTTCAGGACCAGCCAATGGCTCAGCCACCACGCCGCCGGCATCGCGGTCAGCATGATCAGGGCCAGGACGAGAAATTCCAGGGCAATGTCGTACCGGATAGTGGCTAGCGATGCGGCCAGCGGCACGCCGACGCGCAAATAAAGGCGGCCGGAATCAGGCTCAAATACCGGCAAATAGGCGGTGGTACGAACCACGCCATCGAGCCAGAGCTCCTTGGAAGTATAGCGACCGGCACCCTTTAGATTGGGCTCGACCCGCGCCCATTCGGGAACCCTTTTCCTCACATTCTGGTAGTTCAGCGTGGAGGCGATCACCAGCCCAGAGTCATCCACCGCGGTGGTAGCGACGCCCTCAAAATCCGGCCTGCTGGCCAGCGCGCGGGCAAACGACTCTCCCAGCCGCGACAAATTGACCGCCACGCCGAGGATGCGGGAAATTTCTCCGTCCGCATTCAAAACCGGCAAGGTAAACACCAGCGTCGACTTCAAGCGCCCGCTACCGACCTGAAAATCACCCAGCGTAAAGCTCTTGCCCTGCCGGGCCTGCGCCAGGTGACTGGCACGGGGCAGATGCAAGGAAGCGGGCAGCGCGATACCGGAGCAGATCATTTCGCCGCCGGGGCGCATTACAAAAATATCGTCGAAGTAGAAGGTCGCCTTCAAGGTCGATGCCAGAAACGCCGAGCATCCGGGGCCATCCTGCAGTACCTCGGGCACGGTCGCCAGATGACTCAGGTAGTCATACGGTTCGGGCATCGCGTCTTTCGAAAACAACGCAATCTGGTATGCATAGGTTTCCGCTTGCTGGATCAGGCGCTCCTTTGCCAGGTCATAGTCGCGCAGCCCTTGAAACATCAGCAAGGCAATCGCCGGCAACAGCGATCCCGCGACCAGCAACAGCAAGCGCATGCGCAAGCTGGCAAAATCGAGCTTGATGCGCATGATGTTTTTTGGCCATGACATGGTAACGCTCCTGGTGTCGTTGTTAGACTTGGCCCATGGACGCGCAGTCTTCCATGGGCTAAAACCTTTCCGACATCTCTTTCGGCGTGGGCGCCGATATCGCACGCCGGGGCAATGCATTACCCCGGCATCACGACACGATGCGAACCAGAGCGGCATCGACCCTTCACGGCGCTTGTTCCGCCTCGGTGATTTACTCCATGCACGTACCAGCGCGAACGTATCGAATAGCCAAAATCCTGGCTAGCATCCGCCGCAAATCGGTGGCGGACTCACCAACCGGATTAGAACTGCTCCCATTCATCGCTCGCCATGTGCTGCGCAGCGGATTGCTGCCGGGATGGGGCATTCCCTTTCGCGGCGTAGCCGATCCGGCCGGCTGGCGGTTGCCCGCGCAGCGCCGGCGTCGCCGTCGGTGTGATGGTGCGCAGCGGCGTCGCCGGCGCACGGGCCTGGCCGCCCGCCAGCTGGAACACCGCCACCACCTGCGCCAGCTTGCCGGCCTGATCCTGCATCGCTTCCGACGCCGCCGCCGCTTC
>DATJCV010000071.1:0-5462 GCA_035497775.1 Burkholderiaceae bacterium
CGGACGGCGCCCGGCAGGCGGTGCCGGGAGCTTCGGCGCCGCGACCTGCGGTGCCGGTAGCGCGGCTGCGCTCGCGTCCGCCAAACGGAACACCGCCACCACCTGCGCCAGCTTGCCGGCCTGATCCTGCATCGCTTCCGAGTCCGCCGCCGCTTCCTCGACCAGCGCCGCATTCTGCTGCGTGACCTGGTCCATCTGCACGATCGCCTGGTTGATCTGCTCGATCCCCGCCGTCTGCTCGGCCGACGCCGCGGTGATCTCGCTCATGATGTCGGTCACCCGCTGCACGCTGGCGACGATCTCTTCCATCGTCGCGCCGGCTTCGTCGACCAGCCGGGCGCCGGTGTCGACCTTGTCGACCGAGTCGTCGATCAGGGTCTTGATTTCCTTGGCCGCGGCCGCGCTGCGCTGCGCCAGGTTGCGCACTTCGGCCGCCACCACCGCAAAGCCCCGCCCCTGCTCGCCGGCGCGCGCCGCTTCGACCGCCGCGTTCAGCGCCAGGATATTGGTCTGGAACGCGATGCCGTCGATGACGCCGATGATGTCGACGATCTTTTTCGACGACGCATTGATCGAACCCATGGTGTCGACCACTTGCGCCACCACCGCGCCGCCCTTGCTGGCGACCGCCGAAGCCGACGCCGCCAATTGATTGGCCTGGCGCGCGTTGTCGGCGTTCTGTTTCACGGTCGAGGTCAGCTCTTCCATCGACGACGCGGTTTCTTCCAGCGAACTGGCTTGCTCCTCGGTGCGCGCCGACAGGTCGAGATTGCCGGCGGCGATCTGGCCCGAGGCGGTGGCGATGGCGTCGGTGCCGCTGCGCACTTCGCCGACCACCTTGGCCAGGCTGTCGTTCATGTGCTTCAACGCTTGCATCAGCTGGCCGGTTTCATCGCGCGCGGTACTGCCGACGCGCGTGGTCAGGTCGCCGCCGGCGACGGTTTCGGTCAGCTGGACCGCCTGCCGCAGCGGCCGCGTGATGCTGCGCGCCATGTGCCACGCCAGCAGCATGCCGAGCGCCAGCGCCAGCGCGCCGAGCACGATCAGGGTCAAGCGGCCGGAGCGGTAATCGACGCCGATCGCGTCGGCCGATTCATTGATCAGTTTCTCCTGATGTTCCAGCACCGCCTGAATGCTGGCGACATAGGCGTCCAGCGCCGGCTGTAATTTGCTGTCGGCCAGTTGCTGGATGGCGGCTGGGTCACCGCCCGTTTTCATCTTGAAGACGGCGTTGCGCTCCTGTATATAGACGGCGCGTTTGGCGCCGACTTGCGCCAATAGCTGCTTGCCGGCTTCGTCGTCGATCAAGCCGGTCAGTTCTTTCTGGACTTCCGTGATGCGGGCGCTGGTGGCGACCATTTGCGTCTGGAAATATTTTTCCGTGTCGGCATCGGTGGTTTTTGCGGTGGCAAAGGTGCGTACGCTGTTGGCCGTGGTGGCCAGTAGCCATTGCGCCGCCAGCCGTTCCTTGTGTAGGGATTGGCGCGCCAGCGTTTCGGTGGCATCGCCGATGTCCTGCAGGCGCCAGACGCCAATCGCAGTCATCAGCACGGTCAGCGCCAATACCATTGCAAAGCCGATACCGAGGCGTACGCCGATTTTGAAATTTTTCATGCTTGTCTCTGTTTTAAGAATAGGAGGAACGCTTGGGCAAGCCGGGTTTGTCTTGTGGATTTGGCAAGCGCGGTCGGTGTCGCGTGAGACGGCAGCATGAATGCCGTCAGGCGGCACGGTGCGCCGGTCGGGCTGCACGTGCTCTCCATATCGGCAGCGCGGCGTTTAACTGAAGGGTGGGGAAAATTTGGCTTCTGCCAGGACGTGCCGGGCGCCGGCACCGCGCATCAAGTCATGCGGCCCTTGGCCAGTGGCGGATTTTTGGCGAAATACTTGCGGATGCCATTCAAGACCGCGGTCGCCATCTGTTCCTGGTAGGCGTTGTCGGTGAGCTTGGCTTCTTCTTCCGGGTTGGAGATGAAGGCGGTCTCGATCAGGATGCTGGGAATGTCGGGCGCCTTCAGCACCGCAAAGCCGGCCTGTTCCACCGCACCCTTGTGCAGGCGGTTTATATTGCCGATTTCGCCCAGCACCGCGCGGCCCAGTTTCAGGCTGTCGCTGATTTGCGCGGTGGTCGACAAGTCCAGCAGCACGCTTGCCAGTTGCCGGTCCTTGGTTTGAATATTGACGCCGCCGATCAGGTCGGCAGCATTTTCCTTGCGTGCCAGCCAGCGTGCGGCGGTCGAGCTGGCGCCTTTTTCCGACAGCGCGAAGACCGAGGCGCCGCGCGCGGTTGGCTCGACAAAGGCGTCGGCGTGGATCGACACGAACAGATCGGCCTGCACCTTGCGCGCCTTTTGCACCCGCACATGCAGCGGCACGAAATAATCGGCGTCGCGCGTCAGCATCACGCGCATGTTGGGTTGTTCCTCGATCTTGCGTTTCAGGCGCTGGGCAATCGCCAGTACCACATCTTTTTCGCGGCTGCCGCCGCGGCCAATCGCGCCTGGATCTTCGCCGCCGTGGCCGGGGTCGAGTGCGATCGTGATCATGCGCGTGGTCTGCGGCAGTGGCGTGCCATCTTTCGGCTCGGCGGTGGCCGGAGCGGCTGGGCGGCCGCTGTCTGCCAGCGGCGGCTGCGTCATTTCGTCCGACCACTGGCCCTTCCTGATCAGTTCGGCAATCGGGTCGGGCTCGTGCACCGGATACAGGTCGAACACCAGACGGTGCTGGTATTGGCCGGCCGGCGCCAGCGTGAACACTTGCGGCCGTATTTCTTCCTTGAGATCGAATACCAGCCGCACCACACCCGGACGGTTCTGGCCGACCCGTACCTGGCGGATGTAGGGGTCGTTCGATTGAATCTTGGCGACCAGCTCCTTCAGGGTCGGATTGAGGTCGAGGTCTTCGATATCGACCACCAGCCGTTCCGGGTTGGAGATGGTGAAATGGCTGACCTTCAGATTGCTGTCGTTTTCCAGCGTGACGCGAGTGTATTCGTCGGCCGGCCAGACGCGTACCGCGAGAATCTGCGCCGCGCGCGCGGACGACGGCGCCAGCACCGAGAGCAACAGCGTGCCGCCAGCTTGCAGCACGGTGCGGCGGCGCCTGGAATCGGGCGGCATCATAGATTGGGGGCGAATTTCAGGCGGTCGAGGCATTGCAGACCCTTGGCGGACAACGCCCGCAATTCTACATCACGCGCATCGCCGCAGACCGTCAGAAATAGCTCGAGATCGGCCGGCGGCAACACGCCGGCGCCATTTTCCGGCCATTCGACGATGCACACGCTGCTGTGGTTGAAGTGTTCGCGAAAACCGGCGTCGAGGAATTCTTCAGCGCCGGCCATGCGGTACAGGTCGAAGTGGATGACGTCGGTCATGCGGCCATCGATGCTCACGCGGTACGGCTCGGCCAGCGTATAGGTCGGACTCTTGACGTGGCCCGCGTGGCCGGCTGCGTGCAGCAGGGCGCGCGTTAGCGCCGTCTTGCCAGCGCCCAGGTCGCCGTGCAGGTAGAGCGCCATGCCAGGCAGCAGCGCTCGTGCCAGCGCGGCGCCGAGGGCGGCGGTGCCGGCTTCATCCTGCAGGCGGGTCTGGAAGTGACGCATCGAATAAAATGGCGCTGATGGATTTTCCTGCTCGTCCGCCGCGCTGGCTGCCGGCGTGGCGCTTGTTTGCTGTGACACTGCGATTGCCTTCAAGTGATTTCTGAATCCCGTCTGGCGCAACTGGCGCTGGAGATCAAGGCCTGGGGTCGCGAACTCGGACTGGCCGACGTGCGCATTACCGATATCGATCTGGCGCATGCCGAAGCCGGGCTGCAGGCGTGGCTGGATCAGGGTTATCACGGCCAGATGGATTATATGGCAGCGCACGGCATGAAGCGCGCACGGCCGGCGGAACTGGTGCCGGGCACGGTGCGCGTGATCGCCGCCCGCATCGATTATCTGCCGGAAGAGACGGCGCCCGACTGGCGTGCACGCGAGACCGTGCGGCTGGACCAGCCGACGGCGGCCACGCTATCGGTCTACGCTCGCGGCCGCGATTATCACAAGGTGTTGCGCTCGCGCCTGCAGCAGCTGGCAACCCGGATCGAAGCCGCGGTCGGGAAATTCGGTTATCGCGTCTTTTCCGATTCGGCGCCGGTGATGGAAGTGGCGCTGGCGGAAAAGGCCGGCCTCGGCTGGCGCGGCAAGCACACGCTGCTGTTGAACCGCGAAGCCGGTTCGATGTTCTTCCTCGGCGAAATCCTGACCGACTTGCCGTTGCCGGTGGACGCGCCGACCGGTAATCACTGCGGCAGTTGCAGCGCCTGCATCGATGTCTGTCCGACCCAGGCCATCCTCGGGCCTTACCGGCTGGATGCGCGGCGCTGCATTTCCTACCTCACCATCGAATTGAAGGACAGCATCCCGCTTGAGCTGCGGCCATTGATCGGCAATCGCGTGTACGGCTGCGACGACTGCCAGAGCGCCTGCCCCTGGAACAAGTTCGCGCAGCGCGCCGTGGTGCCGGACTTCGCGGTGCGCAACGGGCTGGATTGCGCCACCCTGGTCGAACTGTTTGCCTGGGATGAAGAGACCTTCAACCGCAGGCTGGAAGGCAGTCCGATCCGCCGCATCGGTTATCTGGCCTGGCTGCGCAATCTGGCGGTCGGGCTCGGCAATGCCGCCCGCAGCGCCAAGGGCGCGCCGGAGCTTGTGGCGGCGTTGCGAGGGCGCGCCGATCATCCGTCGGAGATGGTGCGCGAGCATGTGCACTGGGCGCTGGAACAGCATCACGCCGTTTCTGATACTGCAGATAGTAAAAAATAGGGCCGCCACAGAGCGCCCGAGATAAGCCTGTTTTTCGGCATACCCCCTGCTTTTTCGGCTGGCGCGGCACCGTCACCCAGCACTGACACGGAACAGGCCGGCGGCCTACTGCACCAACGCCAGCCAGAACGGCAGCGTCGCCACCGATAGCAAGGTGCCGCCGGAAATCAGGAACGCCACCACCGGGCCGTTGCCGCCCATGCGCGTGGCCAGCACGTAGGCGGAAGAAGCGGTCGGCAACGCGCAAAACATCACCGCAATCTGCAACTGCAAACCGGTCAGCCCGACCCAGCGCCCTAGGCCATAGGCCAGCGCCGGCAGCGCCAGCAGCTTGACGGCCAGGAAGTAGGCACTCATGCCCTTGGCTTCATGCAGCCCGGACAGGCGCAATCCGGCGCCGACCATGATCAGGCCCAGCGCGATCGACGAATTGCCCAGCCGTGCCAGGATCGCGCCGGCCAGTTCCGGCACCTGCAATCCGGCCAGATTGAACAGGATGCCGGCGCAGGTAGCCAGCAGCAGCGGATTTTGCAGCAAGCCCTTCAGCAGGCCGCCGCTCTTGTGCACCAGCGCATGCACCGCCGCCGCGTTGCATAAGGGGACGGTGAAGCCGACCACCAGGGCCATCAGCGAGGTGGCGTGTTCGCCGCCC
>DATJCV010000072.1:0-3879 GCA_035497775.1 Burkholderiaceae bacterium
ATCGCCGACATGGCACGATCCGAGCCGCCGATGCAGGCGTCATTCGTGGCCGAACTGGCGCGCCGGCTGCAGGGACAAGGGCCGGCACTGGCGCTGCCGCTGACCTGGATCGAACAGCGCCTGGCGCAGTCGGGCACCACCATCGAACAGATGGTGCTGAGTGAAATCCAGCAACAGGCGGCCGACCAGGTCTCGATTTCCAACAGCATCGGCAGCCTGCGCTTTCTGGGCAGCATGAACTGGCGCGAATTTGTCGAGGCCATGAGCCTGGTCGAACGGATTCTCGCAACCGATCCGTCCGGAACCTACAGCGAGATGGACTTCGCGACCCGTGACCTGTATCGGCATCGCGTGGAAAGAATCGCGCGCTACTCCTCCTGGTCGGAACCCGAAGTGGCGCAGAAGACAATTGAACTGGCCGCCGCCAATGCAACCCTGTATGGCGCTGACGACCGTCGCAGCCACGCCGGGTTCTTCCTGATCGATGCCGGCCTGCGGCAACTTGAACAGGCCGCCGGCATGCGGCCGCCAAGCATCGAGGCGTGGCGCCGGCTGGCGCGCCGCACGCCATTCTCGACCTATCTGGGAACCATCGTGCTGCTGACTCTCGGCTTGGGCGCGGCACTCACCCTGAAGGCGTACAGCAACGGTATTCACGGCGCGCTGCTGGCGGTCACGGCGCTTCTGTGTGTGATCGCCGCCAGTCATCTGACGATTGCACTGGTGAACTGGGTGGCTACCATCCTGGCGACGCCGAGACCGTTGCCGCGGATGGATTTTTCGAAGGGTATTCCAGCCCAGGCACGCACCCTGGTGGCCGTGCCGACCATCCTCAGCCCGAGCCAGGACATCGACGAATTGTGCGAAGCGCTGGAAGTGCGCTTTCTGGCCAACCGAAGTACCCACCTGCATTTTTGCCTGCTGACTGATTTTGCCGACGCGAAGGCTGCGGACATGCCGGACGATGCCGCACTCTTGCGCCAGGCACAGCAAAAAATCACCGAACTGAACCAGAAATACCCAAATCCGGAAGCGGGTGGCGGCGACATTTTTTTCCTGTTCCATCGTCCGCGCCGCTGGAACCCGGTGGAGCAGATCTGGATGGGATACGAGCGCAAGCGCGGCAAGCTGGGCGAACTGAACGCCTGGCTGCGCGGCGGCGCGCGCGACTGTTTTTCGCTGATCGTCGGGGATGCCGGCATCCTGGCCGAAGTGCGCTACGTCATCACGCTCGATACCGATACCCAATTGCCGCGCGACGCCGCCTGGCAATTCGTGGCGGCGATCTCGCACCCGCTGAACCGCGCCCGCTACGACGCCGGCAAGCAGCGCGTGGTCGAAGGCTATGGGGTACTGCAGCCACGCGTGGCGGTCAGCCTGCCAGGCAGCGGCGCTTCCCTGTACGCCCAGTTGTGCGGCGGCGAACCCGGCATCGATCCGTATACCCGCGCGGTATCCGACGTGTATCAGGATTTGTTCCGTGAAGGCTCCTTCATCGGCAAGGGCATCTACGAGGTCGATTCGTTCGAACAGACGCTGGAAGGCTTGCCGGAAAACCGCATCCTGAGCCATGACTTGCTAGAAGGCTGTTATGCGCGCGCCGGCCTGCTGAGCGACGTGCAGCTATACGAAAAGTATCCAAACAGCTACCGCGCCGACATGCGGCGGCGCCACCGCTGGGTGCGTGGCGACTGGCAAGTGGCGGGCTGGCTGCTGCCGCGCGTACCGCAGCAAGGCGGTGGGCGCCGCGCGAATCCGCTGTCGGCGCTGTCGCGCTGGAAAATTTTCGACAATCTGCGCCGCAGCGTGGTGCCGGTGGCACTGGTGCTGCTGCTGGTGCTGGGCTGGAGCGCACTGGCCGCACCCTGGTTCTGGACCTGGGCCGTGATCGGCATCCTGCTGATTCCGTCCTTGTGCGCATCACTGTACGATCTGCTGCAAAAGCCGGACGATGTGTTGTGGCGGCCGCATTTCATGAACGCGCTGTACGCTGCCGGGCGTCACTTCGGGCAGGCCGTCTTCACGCTGGTGTGCCTGCCGTACGAGGCGGTTTCCAACCTGGATGCGATCTTGCGTACCCACTGGCGCATGCTGGTAACACGGCGCCGCCTGCTGGAGTGGAATCCATACTGCGATATCGGGCCAAGCCGGGCCGGCATCGTTGACAGCTACCGCGACATGTGGGCTGCCCCGGCGCTGGCGCTGGCGGCCGGACTGTGGCTGGCTGTGTACCGTCCGCCAGCGCTCGACGCAGCTTCGCTGATCGTGTTGCTATGGCTGCTGTCGCCCGCCCTGGCCTGGTCCATCAGCCGGCCGCAGGTGCGCGAACAAGCGGAATTGGGTAGCCAGCAGCGAGTGTTCCTGCACCTGCTGGCGCGCCGGATCTGGGCGTTCTTTGAAACTTACGTCGGCGCAGAGGACAATTGGCTGCCACCCGACAACATCCAGCAGGAGCCAGTCGCAGTCATTGCCCACCGGACGTCGCCCACCAACATCGGCCTCGCGCTGCTGGCCAATCTGAGCGCTCACGATTTCGGCTACATCGCCTGCGGCCAGCTGCTGAACCGCATCGACAACTCTTTCACCACGATGCAAGCGCTGGAGCGCTACCAGGGTCATTTCTACAACTGGTACGACACCCGCACGCTGCAACCGCTGCAGCCGATGTACGTCTCCACGGTGGATAGCGGCAACCTGGCTGGACATTTGCTGACCCTGGGCCCCGGTCTGCTGGAATTGATCGGGCAACCGATTTTCGATCAACGGGCGTTTTCTGGCTTGCTGGATACAGTCCGCATGGTGATCGACGCCGCCACTCCGGCCACGGGCTCCAGACTGGCGCCGATCGCCGCCGAATTGAAGGCACTGCCGGCCGCCGCCAGCCTGACGCTGCACGAGGCGGTCGATTTACTGGGACGCGTCGGCACCGCGGTCGAGCTGTTCCGGATCGAGCTGTCGCCAGGTGTCGAAAATGACGACTTGAACTGGTGGCTGGCAGCGCTGCGGCGCCAGTACGCGGCGCTGCAGGACGAACTGGAACTGCTGGCGCCATGGGCATTGCCGCCGGCAGCGGCCGACTGGTGGCAGCAGCGGCCCGAACTGGACCGCATACCGAGCCTGCGTGAACTGGCGCAGCTGGATCTGGAATCACTCTCGCGGCCGATATCAACGTCCAAACCGGAGCCATTCGACGACGCCGAGATCGCGGTCGCCGAAAGCGTGGAATCCGAAGCGCTGCAATCCTTGCTGGCGATGGCCAGCCGGCATGCGCGCGAACGGATCGCCACCGTCGAGCAACTGGCGCGGCAGGCCACTGCCATGGCCTGGATGGAGTATGAGTTCCTCTACGACCGCGGCAATCACCTGCTGGCCATCGGCTACAACGTCAGCGAACGCCGGCGCGACAACAGCTTCTACGATTTGCTCGCATCCGAAGCGCGCCTGGCCAGCTTTGTCGCCATCGCGCAGGGCCAGTTGCCGCAGGAAGGCTGGTTTGCGCTGGGACGGCAATTGACCACCGTGGGCGGTGCTCCGCTGCTGCTGTCGTGGAGCGGCTCGATGTTCGAATACCTGATGCCGCTCTTGGTCATGCCGACGTTCGAGCGTACCTTGCTGGACCAGACCTATCAGGCGGCGGTCACGCGCCAGATCGAATACGGCCAGCAGCGCGGCGTGCCGTGGGGCATCTCGGAATCCGGCTACAACGCCTTCGATGCCAGCCTGAATTATCAATACCGAGCCTTCGGCGTGCCCGGCATGGGCTTGAAGCGCGGCTTGGCGGACGACCTGGTGATTGCGCCGTATGCCTCGGCGCTGGCGTTGATGGTGGCACCGGAGCAAGCGTGCGCCAACCTGGAGCGGCTGGCGGCAGAAGGCTTC
>DATJCV010000073.1:0-3446 GCA_035497775.1 Burkholderiaceae bacterium
TTCGGTGCCGGTGACGGTGATCATGTCGGTCACGATACGCGCGCCCTTCAGCCGCTTGGCCTTGGCATGGATGTAGCCGGCTTCGATATGGATCTCGGCGCCCATCGCCTGCAGGCCGCGGATATGCTGGTCGACCGGACGCGAGCCGATCGCGCAGCCGCCCGGCAGCGAGACCCGCGCCTCGCCGAAGCGCGCCAGCAGCGGCCCCAGCACCAGGATCGAGGCACGCATGGTTTTCACCATTTCATACGGTGCTTCCAGCTTGTCGACCGCGCTGCCGTCCAGCGTCACGCTTTCGCCGTCCTGCTCCGCCCGCAAGCCCATCTGGCGCAGCAGCTTCAGCATGGTGGCAACGTCGTGCAGGCGCGGCACGTTCGCCAGTTGCAATTGATCCGCCGTCAACAGGCCGGCGCACAGGATCGGCAGCGCCGCATTCTTGGCGCCGGAAATCGCGATCTCGCCGGCCAGCCGCCGACCGCCGCGGATGAGTAGTTTATCCATGCTTTACTTTATGGTGCAGTCAAAGGTGCAGTAATGGTTCAGCCAGCCGCCTTGGCATCGGCAAATTCTTGCGGCGTCAGCGTCTTCATCGACAGCGCGTGGATTTCCTCGCGCATGCGTTCGCCCAGCGCCGCATACACCAGTTGATGGCGCTGGATCAGGCGTTTGCCGGCAAACGCTTCGGAGACGATGATGGCCTGGAAATGCTGGCCGTCACCCTCGACTTCGAGATGGCTGCAATCCAGCCCCGCGGTGATATAGCTGTGAATCAGCTCAGGTGTAGTGGACATGGCTTGATTACCTTAAAACAGATTGATGTAGGTGTGGCGGCGCCGCCGGCCATCAGTGGCGCAGCTTGTAGCCGCTCTTTAACAGATACACGGCGAACGCCGCCACCAGCAGGAAGAAGCCGCAGACTACCGCGAAACTGTGCAAGGGCGCCACGTCCGACTGGCCGAAAAAGCCGTAGCGAAAGCCGTCGATCATGTAAAAGAACGGATTGAAACGGGAGATATCCTGCCAGAAGCCGGGCAGCGAATGAATCGAGTAAAACACGCCGGACAAGAAGGTCAGCGGCATGATCAGAAAATTCTGGAACGCCGCCAACTGATCGAATTTGTCGGCCCAGATGCCGGCCACCAATCCCAGCGTGCCGAGAATCGCCGCCCCCAGCAAGCCGAACAGCAGGATCCACCATGGCGCCACGAACGACAGCTTGGCAAACCAGGCGGTAATCAGGAACACGCCGCTGCCGACCATGGCTCCGCGCAGCACCGAGGCGCCGACATAGGCGCCAAACAATTCCCAGTGCGACAGCGGCGGCAGCAGCACGAACACCAGGTTGCCGGTGATCTTCGACTGGATCAGCGACGACGAGGTGTTGGCAAAGGCGTTTTGCAGCACGCTCATCATGATCAGGCCGGGCACCAGGAACGCGGTATAACGCACGCCCGGATAGACCTGCACATGCTCTTCCAGCACGTGGCCGAAAATCAGCAGGTACAGCATGGCGGTCAGCACCGGCGCCGCCACCGTCTGCGCCGCCACTTTCCAGAAGCGCAACACTTCCTTGTAGAACAGGGTCCGGAAGCCGATCATTTTTCACGCTCCATGATCTGGATGAAAACATCTTCCAGGTCGGCTTGCTGCAACTGCATGTCTTCGATCACGACCCTGGCCTCGCGCAGCTTGGCCAGGATCGGCTCGACTTCGGCGACATCGTTGACGCGCAGGATGTACCGGTTGCCGCCCAACAGCTGATCGGGATGCGACACCAGCGGCTTCAGCATATCCGGCAGCCGGTTGCCAGGCGCCAGCTGCAGCGTCAGTTGCGAGCCGGAGATGCGATGGATCAGGTTCGCGGTGGAATCGAGCGCGACCAGCTTGCCGGCCTTCAGCATCGCGATCCGGTTGCACAGCGCCTGCGCCTCTTCCAGGTAATGCGTGGTCAACACCACGGTGTGCCCTTCGCGGTTCAGGCGCGCGATGAATTTCCACAAGGTCTGGCGCAACTCGACGTCGACGCCGGCGGTCGGCTCGTCCAGCACGATCACCGGCGGCTTGTGCACCAGCGCCTGCGCCACCAGCACGCGCCGCTTCATGCCGCCCGACAGCGCGCGCATGTTGGCATTCGCCTTGTTGGTCAAATTCAGGTGGTGCATCACCTCGTCGATCCAGGCGTCGTTGTTTTTCAGGCCGAAGTAGCCGGATTGCAGCCGCAGCGTCTCGCGCACGGTGAAGAACGGATCGAACACCAGCTCCTGCGGCACCACACCCAGCAAGCGGCGGGCGGCGCGGTAGTCGGCGACGACATCATGGCCATGCACCGAAACGCTGCCGGCATCGGCACGGTTCAGGCCGGCCAGGATCGAGATCAGCGTGGTCTTGCCGGCCCCGTTCGGGCCCAGCAAGCCGAAGAACTCGCCCTCCTCGATCGCCAGCGACACCCGATCCAGCGCGCGCAGCGAGCGGTAGCGTTTTTCGACATTGGTGATCTGGATTGCAGCCATCGGCCCTGATGCAAAATGATTGGAAAATGCGCGCCGAGCACGCCTGCCGCGCCGTTGCGGCAGCAAAGGAAAGCCTTTGATTATAGGGGATTTCCGGCCCGAAAGCCGGCGCCGCGCAGCCGGCTAGATCAAGCCGGCTGCGCGGCAACCGGCGCCGCGACGGCAGGCGCCTGCAGCAGCGCCGCCACGCCATACAGTTGTGCCAGGCTCTGCAAATTCGGCGGCAGATGACCGAAATCGAGATTGCCACCCCGGCCGCGCGCGGCGCGCTGCCAGGCCAGCAAGATCGCCACCGCGACCGAATCGACCGCGGCCACGTGCGTCAGGTCGATCGTGCGCTGGCCGTCGGCAACCGCGCGCAAACCGGCTTGCAGCACGGTCTTGGCGTTATGGACGGTCAGCGATGAAGGCGGCTTGAACATGGATCGGGACGGCAGCGGCGCTCAGGACGCAGCCTTGACGCCCTTGGCGGCGCCGGCGGCGAGGCGCTTGTTGCGCTCGGCCAGGGTCTTGATCAAGCCGTCGATCCCGCCCTTGCTGATTTCAGTGGCGAAGTTGCCCTTGTAGGTCTGCACCAGCCAGGCGCCCAGCACGTTGACGTCGTAGATCTTCCAGCCGTCCGCCAACTTTTCCAGGCGATAGTTGAGCTGGATCGGTTCGCCGCCGCGCGGCTGCAGCACCTGCGACTGCACTTCAACCTCGGTCTCGGTCGGGCCGGCGCGCAAGGGCCGGAACTGGATCTGCTGGTCGCGCACCTGCGCCAGCGCACCGGAATAGGTGTACTTCAGCAGATCGCGGAATTCGGCGGTCAGCTGTTTTTGCTGTTCGGGCGTGGCTTCGCGCCAGAAACGGCCGGCCGCAAGCGCGGTCATGCGCGGAAAATCGACATAGGGCAGCACCTTTTCCTCCACCAGCTGCATGATGCGCTGCTGGTCG
>DATJCV010000074.1:0-3677 GCA_035497775.1 Burkholderiaceae bacterium
GCAGATCGATCGCGTGATTGAAAAGCTGCGCGCGGTGACGCCGCAGCAGGTGCAGGCGGTCGCGCAAAAATATTTCGGCGACGACAGCCTGACAGTGGCGACGCTGGTGCCGCTGCCCTTGTCGGAAAAGAAGCCGGTGGCGCCGCCGACAGACCTGCTGCGTTGAGCCGCCATGGTCGCCACCACCTGCAACGGCGGACTGCGCAAGGCGCGCTCCCGTCCAACTCCACGCGCTGATATCCGATGAAAAAACTGATCCTGATCCTTACCGCCAGCCTTGCCGTTGGCTTCAGCCTGAATGCGCAGGCGGCACTGCAGATCCAGACCTGGACATTGGCCAATGGTGCGCGCGTGCTGTTCGTCGAAAACCACTCGATCCCGATCGTCGACCTGAACGTCGATTTCGACGCCGGCGCGCGGCGCGATCCGGCCGGCAAGGCGGGCTTGGCGCAATTGACCAATGCCATGCTGGCGCGCGGCTTGCGCGAGGGACGCTTCAGCGACAGCGGCAAGGAGCGTGGCGCACAGGCCGAGATGACGCTGGAGCCGGCGCTATCCGAGGCGCAAATTTCGGATGCCTTTGCCGATACCGCCGCAGAGCGTGGCGGCGGCGCCGACGCTGAGCGCGCCAACGCCTCGCTGCGCAGCCTGTCGAGTCTGCCGGAGCGGGCAACGGCAGTGAAGCTGCTGGGGCGCATCCTGGCACAGCCGACCTTCCCGTCCGAATTGCTGGAGCGCGACAAGGCGCGCACCATCGCCGGCATCAAGGAAGACCTGACCAAGCCGGAGGCAATTGCCGGCAAGGCGTTCTGGCACCTGCTGTACGGCAGCCATCCCTATGGGAGTGAGGCGACGGTCGAGTCGGTGACGGCGATCACGCGGGATGATCTTGCCGTGTTCCATCGCACGCACTACGTCGCCAATCGCGCGGTGATATCGATTATCGGCGACGTCACACGGGCCGACGCCGAACAGATTGCCCAGGAATTGACGCTGCGCCTGCCGCAGGGCGGGCCGTTGCCGCCCATGCCGCCGGTGCCGGACGCGCATGCGCAGCAGCAGCGCATTGCGCACCCGGCATCGCAGGCGCATATCCTGATCGGCATGCCGGCCGAAGTGCGTGGCGACCCGGATTATTTCGCGCTGATGGTCGGCAATTACGTTCTTGGCGGCGGCGGGTTCGTCTCGCGCCTGACCAACGAAGTGCGGGAAAAGCGCGGCCTGACCTATGGTGTCTACAGCGGCTTCAGTCCGATGGCGCAAAAAGGGCCGTTCCAGATCGGCTTGCAGACCAAGAAGGAAAATGCTGAACAAGCGCTGCGCCTGGTGAACCAGGTGGTGGCGGCCTTCCTGCGGGATGGTCCGACGGCGGACCAACTGCAAGCGGCCAAGGCCAATCTGATTGGCAGTTTTCCGCTGCGCATCGACAACAACCGCAAGATTCTCGCCAATATCGCGTTGATCGGCTTTTACAACCTCCCACTCGATTATCTCGACACTTGGATCGAACACGTGGCCAAGGTGAGCATTGCCGACGTCCGTGCCGCGTTTGCGCGCAAGGTGGTGCAGAAGGAATTGTCGACCGTGGTCGTGGGTGCCGAGCCCGAGGGCACAGGAAAATAGCCGGGCTATTACCGGTTTGTAACGGGTAGCGTCTTGCCCGTCGTTTCGGGCGCGTTAGTCGGCGACCCGGTGCCGTTGGCCGCATCGCCGGCGCGCAGTGCTGGCGGTGCAGAGGAAGCGCCACCAGACTCCTATTGAAAGCCGCGGGAATGAACCAGATGGCCTCGGGCTTGAACAATTAACCGCCACCGGAAAATAAATGCGCGTCTGCCAGTATTTTTCAAGCGGCGCGTGCAGCGGGCGGGATTGCCCGATTTCAAGGCATACACCAGAAAATGCAAAAACGACAGAAAACGCCGACGGTGAAATCCGTGGCGCGTGGCACGGCGCCGCATCAAGTGCGCATCATTGGCGGCCAGTGGAAACGCACGCCGCTGCCGGTGTTGAGTGCCGAGGGCTTGCGGCCGACGCCGGACCGGGTGCGCGAAACCGTGTTTAATTGGCTCGGCCATTTGCTGGCCGGCGACTGGGCGCGCATGCGCTGCCTGGACCTGTTTGCCGGCAGCGGCGCGCTTGGTTTCGAGGCGGCCAGCCGCGGCGCGGCGCAGGTGACGCTGGTCGAGCAGAGCACGCCTGCGGTGCGGCAGCTGGAAGCAGTCAAAGCCAAACTGCAGGCGCAGCAAGTGACCATCCTGCGCGCCGATGGCTTGCGGCTGGCACAGGACTGGGCCGCACGGGCGCCAGCCGACGCAGCCTCGGGCGCGCCGCGCTTCGACCTGATTTTCATTGATCCGCCATATCATCAGGAGTGGCTGCAAAAAGTGCTGCCGCTGTGCGCGCGGCTGCTGTCCGAAAGCGGTATCGTATATGTCGAAACCGAGACGGCGCTGGATGGCGATCCAGCCGCCACATGGATGAGCGGGTGGGAAATCGTGCGCGCCGATCGGGCCGGCATGGTGTCTTATCATTTGCTGCGGTGCAAACATGGGCAGCAGTAAGGCATAATGCGCGTTTCACAGGTCATACCGAGAGGGTGCTGCGATGGTCACAGCCGTATATCCGGGAACGTTCGATCCGCTTACGCGCGGCCATGAAGATCTGGTGCGCCGCGCTTCCGGCCTGTTCGACAGCCTGATCGTCGGCGTCGCCGACAGCCAGAACAAGAGGCCCTTCTTTTCGCTCGACGAACGGCTGACGATCGCCAACGAAGTGCTGGGGCATTACCCGAACGTCAAGGTCGAGAGTTTTTCAGGTTTGCTGAAAGACTTCGTGCGCCGCCACGATGCGCGCGTGATCGTGCGCGGCTTGCGCGCGGTGTCCGACTTCGAATACGAGTTCCAGATGGCCGGCATGAACCGTTACCTGCTGCCGGACGTCGAAACGCTGTTTCTGACGCCGTCCGATCAATATCAATTTATCAGCGGCACCATCGTGCGCGAGATCGCTACGCTGGGCGGTGACGTCTCGAAATTCGTCTTTCCGTCGGTCGAACGCTGGCTGAAGCAAAAGCTGGCGGCGAACGCCGCCGGCGATGGCGGCGCCGCCAAATAGCTCACAGCGCCAGTTCGACCTCGACTTCCTGCCCGACCCGCAGCACTTGCCCGGCGCCTTCCAGCACGATCGCATTCATGCCGAAGGCGATGCCGCCATCCAGCTTTGGATTAGCACGGTAGGTACGCAGGATATCCAGCGGGTCCGGGCCGGTTGTTCCGGTAACCTGATCCACCGATGGAATCGGGCAGCGCGGGCAGGGCTTGACCGGCTTGATGCGCGCCGCGCCGATCCGGATCGACGCCGCGAAATCCTCCTCGAACGCCTCCACGCCATCGATCACCAGGCTGGGCCGAAAGCGATTCATCGGCAGCGGCGCGCGCCCTTGCGCCTGCAGTTTCCGGTTCAGGTCGTCGAGCGACCACTGGCTGATCACCAATAGCGGAAAGCCGTCGGCGAACAGGGTCGGCGCCTCGACGCCACCGGTCCAGTCGAGGCTGGCAATCCGGCGCGCATCTGGATGAAAGCGCACCAGCCGGCACGGCGTGCCGAGCGCGTTGGAAAACCAGGCGGCCGTGATGTCATCGCAATCGAGTGCCTCCAACGTGTCATCCCACACCCGC
>DATJCV010000075.1:0-5327 GCA_035497775.1 Burkholderiaceae bacterium
CACCACCAGGCGGTTGCAGATGCGCATCACTTCACCGAGGTTGTGTTCGATCAGGATGATCGTCATGCCCTGGCGGTTGATGTCGGCGATGGTGGAAGCCAAGGCGTTGGCTTCCTTCGAGTTGAGTCCGGCCAGCGGCTCGTCGAGCAGCAGCAGCTTGGGTTTCAGCGCCAGAGCGCGCGCCATTTCCATCCGCTTCAGGATGCCGAGCGGCTGGATGCCAGGCATCTGGTCGGCGTAGCCGGCGATGCCGACCCGTGCCAGCATGCCGTTGCCGATCTCGTTCTCTGCGCGTTGCGAGACGTGCATCAGCGCCTTCAGCGGCGAACGGGTGCGCTCGGCGCCGGCCGCTAGCGCGACGTTTTCCAGTATCGAGATTTCGCGGAACGGCTTGACTAGCTGTTGTGACAGCGCCAGGCCTTTCTGGATGCGCTTGTGGATCGGCAGCTCGTTCAGATTTTCGCCGGCCAGAAAGACGCTGCCTTCGGTCGGCCGCACGACGCCGGTGATCGAACGCATCATCGTGGTCTTGCCGGCGCCGTTGGGACCGATCAGGCCCAGCAGTTCGCCCGGATGGACGTCGAACGAGACGTTATCGACCGCGGACAGGCCGCCGAAGCGGACCGTGACGCCGTCCACCTGCAGCAGAGGGGTGGAAGTCGTCATGCGCGGGCTCCTTCGGCGGCCGGCTTGACGACGGCGACCTTGCGATTGAACAGGCGGCGCACGATGCCGGCCACGCCGCTGGGCGAGAAGCGCATCATCAGGAACAGCAGGCCGCCGTACACCAGCAGCTTGTAGTCGCCGATGAACTGGAACCAGGCCGGAAGGGCCGACAGCAGCGCGGCGCCGAACACCACGCCGGCGACCGAGCCGATGCCACCGAACACCACCATCGACAGCACGGTGATCGATTCGATGAAGCCGAAGCTGTCGGGGCCGATGAACTTGAAGTGCTGCGCATACAGTGCACCGGCCAGGCCGGCCAGCGCGGTGCCCATGGCAAAGGCGGCCAGCTTGTAGCGCGGGACGTCGATGCCGAGCACGCGCATGGTGTCCTCGTCTTCGGCGATGCCATTGAAGACGCGGCCCATCCAGGATTTGCGGATGTAGATGCACAAGGCGGCGGTGGCGGCGGCCAGACCCAGGGTCAGCCACATGAAGGCCGGCTTCTCCAGGCCGGAGCCGGGAAAGCCGGACACGCCCAGTTCGCCGCCCAGCCATTCCTGCTGGCGCACCACGCCGACGAACCGGAACACCACGCCCATGGTGGTGATCGCCAGGAAGTCATCGCGCACGCGCAGGCTGGCGATGCCGACGATCACGCCCAGCAGCCCGGCCATCAGCATCGCCAGCGGCAGCGTGGCGAAGAATGGCAGGCCGGCTTGCGACAGCAGCGCCGAAGTGTAGGCGCCGACGCCGAGGAAGGCGGCATGGCCGAGGCTGATCTGGCCGCAGAAGCCGGTAATCAGGTTGAGCGACAGCGCGAACAGCACCATGATGCCCATCGACGTCAAAAGGGAAATTTCGTAGGCCATTGCGTGTCCTCAGCGTTTGGCAAACAGTCCTTGCGGACGGAACATCAGGACCAGGATCAGGAACGCAAAGGCGATGGCGTTGCGATCGAGGAATTGACCGAGATAAATAGTGCCGAAGGCTTCGACGATGCCGAGAATCAGCGCCGCGAACAGGGTGCCGCGCACCGAGCCCATGCCGCCCAGCACGATGATCGCCAGCCCCTTGTAGGACGGCACGCTGCCCATGGTCGGTTCCACCAGGTTGTTCAACAGCGCCACCCAGACGCCGGCAAAACCGGCCAGCGCCGAGCCGACGAAGAAGTTCAGGTCGCGCACGGTGCGCAGCTTGATGCCAAACGATTCCGCCATCTGCGGATCGGATACGGTGGCCTGGCAGGCGACGCCGATCCGGGTCCGGTTCTGCAGGTAGCCGAGCACCGCGATGATCACCACGGTGCCGCCCATCACCATCAGTTCGGCTTGCTTGAAATGCAGGCCGAACAGCGCCACCTGGTCCTGCAGCGGCGGCGCCTGATAGGACAGGCCGGAGGCGCCAAAGACGATGCGGAATAATTCCTCGAATGCGATATACAGGCCGATCGAGGCGATCAGCGCCACGAACGGCGGCTGCTTCAGGATCGGTTCATAGCACAGCCGGTACATGGCGATGCCGGCCAGACCGGCGGCGATCATCGCCAGCACGATCGCCAGCGGCAGGCTGCCGGTCGCATTGGTGACCAGCACGCCGACATAGCCGCCCAGCGTGAACAGGGCCGCGTGCGCCACATGCAAGATCCGCAGCAGCCCGTATACCAGCGTCAGGCCCAGCGCGATCAAGGCATAGATGCTGCCTTGTACCAGCCCTTGCGCAATCAGCTCCAGAAAAAGCATGCAGTGTCCTCAGTTGGTCGGGGTTGAGGGTGCAGGCGGCGTGGCGCATGGCGCGCCGCCCGCACCGGGTTGGGCAAAATTACTTGGCGGGCTTGGTCGGCGGCGCCAGCAGCACAGGGTCGGAAATGACCGAATGGTGACGGAAGGCCTTGTCCTTGACGATCTGCACCTGCACGTCCTTTTTCACTTCATGCAGATCGTTGAAGGCCAGTTTGCCGATCGGCGTGTCGTAGGTACCGGCCGCCAATGCATTCTTCAGCGCCTCGCCACCCTTGCCCTCGGTCTTTTTCAAGCCTTCGATCAGCACATTGGTCGCGGTATAGGCGGAAGCGGCCACCATGTCGGAATTGAAATTCGCGGATTTCTTGAAATCGGCGATGAAGGCCTGCGTCACCGGCGACTTCGAATCGCGATCCAGCGACGTGGTGATGTAGGTGCCTTCGGAGGCGGGGCCGGCGATTTCGATGAACTTGTCGGAATCGTAGCCTTCCTGGCCGATCACCGGCGCCGTCACGCCGGCGGCGCGCAATTGGCTGACCAGCGGGCCGGCGTTGAAGAAGTAGCCGGAAGCGTAGATGATTTCAGGATTGTCGGACTTGACCTTCGAAATCAGCGCGCCGAACTGGCGATCGGCCATGCCGTATTCGTACTCGTTGGCGATCTGCACGCCCAATTTCGGTGCCGCATCCTTGAAGCCGGCAGCCAGCGCCTGGCCGAAGTCGTTTTTCAGCGTGATCAGCACCGCTTTTTTCTTGCCCAGAGTGTCCGCCAGCTTGGCGCCGGCACGGCCCTGCACTTCACCCATGGCCGAGACACGGAACATGTAATCACCCGCCAGCGTGATGTCGGGGTGGATCGCATAGGCGACCACATACGGAATCTGGGCTTGCTGGAAAATCGAGGCGGCGGCGCGGGTCGAGCCCGAATACGAGCCGGAAACGGCGCCGACTACCTTGTCTTTTTCGACCAGCTTGGTGGCGACCGGTACTGCTTCCTTGGCGATGCCCTGATCGTCATAGACTACCAGGTCCAGCTTTTGGCCGGCTACGCCGCCCTTGGCGTTGGCTTGCGCTACCGCCAATTTCGCGCCTTCCAGCGCCGATTTGCCGTCCGAGGCGGCAAAGCCGGTGAGCGGCACGTTGAAGCCGATCTTGATATCGGCAAATGCCGCCGGGGTGGAAAGCACGCCGCCCACCAAAAGCGCTGCGACCAATGTCTTGCGACTGAACTGAACCATGGAATCCTCCTCATTATTTCGAAAAACCAGGCGCTTTTCGAGGGTCGGCTGCCGTCTGCAGAGCGGCCGGCCAAGCGCGCATGGTGCGTAGGCTAGTTGACCAACAACCCATAGATGGAAGGCGATTCATCCGTCTCCGTAGCAACAGGGTAAGTTGTATATACAACTTTAGCAAAGAAAATTGGCGCTGGCAAGCGCGTTGCAGCTGCCTTGTGTCGATGAATTTTCGCGGTGTTGACAAGCGGTCTACCGCAGGGGGAGGTTGGGCGTGTGGAGCGAGGGCGGCAGCGCGGTGCGTGGTTGCCGCCGCCCTTGGCCTGTGCTAGCGCCAGCTTGGCCCCTCCAGCGCCGAGCGGCCGTTGCAGGCTGCGAAGCCCGTTAGCGGCACGTTGAAGCCGCTCTTGATGCCGGCAACGGCGGCCGGGGTGGGAAACGCATCGCAGAGCAAGCACGCGGCAACCCGCTTCTTTTGATCGGATTGAACCACGATTCCTTTCAATCATCCCGGAAGGCCAGATGTCCCGACTGGCCGGTCGCCGCATCGAGACCGGCCGTCCAGGCGCGCATGGTGCGTAAAATGCCGGATCGACAAGCAGCGGCGATTTCTTGTTTTTGTTCGCTTATAATAAATAATAAGTTGTATATACAACTTTGCCGAAGAAAAATTTTACTGTTGGACAGGTTGTTGGCCGGTTGCGTGAAGTGAGCATGCGCGCCGTGGATATATGAAGCTGGCAACAGCATTCTGAGGAGGGTGACTTGAGCGTAGCAGACGATTCTGGCGTGGCGGAACAAACGGAAATTCCAATCTACCAGCGAATCAAGGATTATTTGCTGGCGGAGATCCAGGCCGGGCAATGGAAAGAGGGGGAGGCGATCCCGTCCGAGCCGGTGCTGGCCAGGCAGTTTGGCGTGTCGCGGATGACAGTCAACCGCGCCGTGCGCGAACTGACTTCGGAGCAGATCCTGAACCGGATCCAGGGCTCCGGCACCTACGTCGCGCAGCATAAATATCAGGCGACCCTGGTCGAGATCCAGAGCATCGCTGACGAGATACGCGCGCGCGCGCACCAGCATCGCAGCAAGCTGCATCTGCTGGAGCGCTGCAAGGCACAGGAACCGTTGACCGCGCAATTTGAAGTGCGAGCCGGGCACATCCTATTTCACTCGATCATCGTCCACTATGACAATGACGTCCCGATCCAGGTCGAGGATCGCTGGGTGAATTCGGCGGTGGCACCCGACTACATGCAACAGGATTTTTCGGTTTCGACGCCGAATGAATATCTGATGGTGGCGGCGCCCTTGCAGGGAGTGAACTACAGCATCGAAGCCCTCAATCCACCGGTCAAAATCGCCGCCATGCTACAAATTCCGGTGCAGGAACCTTGCCTGGTGCTGAAGCGGAAAACCTTGTCACAGGGCCAAGTCGCGTCCACTGCGACCATGTGGCATCCTGGCAGCCGCTATCAATTTGCCGGCAGTTTATGAAACCGCCGGCAGCGGGAAATGCTTAATGCAATTGATGCTTGAGGGTGGATAGTTCGTTGTGTGCCTGCATCACCGCGTTTTTGAGTTCGGATTTGACATTGCCCGATTTCTCGCACGCCATCTTGGCGCGGTCCCCTAATTCTTCCAATTGATCGACACACTGACGAATCCGAATTTCGTCTTGCGATTGC
>DATJCV010000076.1:0-1896 GCA_035497775.1 Burkholderiaceae bacterium
GGCTGGGCGGCGCGCAAATTCCAGAACGAGATCGATGTCGGCCAGGTCGGCATCAACGTCCCGGTGCCAGTGCCGGTCGCCTATTTCAGCTTCACCGGCTCGCGCGCCTCCAAGCTGGGCGACCTCGGCCCGAACGGCAAGCAGGCGGTGCAATTCTGGACCCAGACCAAGACCGTGACCGCACGCTGGTTCGCGCCGGAATCCGAGGACGGCGCGATCAACACCACCATCTCGCTGAAATGACGATGCGCCACCTCACTTACGGAGAAGCATGATGGGTACCAGTATTGAAAGCAAGACTGGCAATGCCGAAATCGCCTTCATCGGCCTCGGCCACATGGGTTTGCCGATGGCGCAGAATCTGGTCAAGGCCGGCTTTGCCGTCAGCGGCCATGACCTGGTGCCGGCGGCGGTGGAAAAACTGCTGGCGGCCGGCGGCAGCACCGGTGCCGACCCGATGGCGGCGGTGGCAAAGGCCAAGGTGGTGATCACGATGCTGCCGGCCAGCCGCCATGTCGAAGCCTTGTATCTGGGTGACCAGGGGATCCTGGCGCATGCGGTGCCCGGTACGCTGTTGATCGACTGCTCGACCATCGCGCCGGACAGCGCGCGCAAGGTGGCGGCGGCCGCCGCCGAACGCGGCTTCGAGATGCTGGATGCGCCGGTTTCCGGCGGCACCGCCGGCGCCGCCGCCGGCACGCTGACCTTCATGGTCGGCGGCAGCGACGCCAGTTTCGAAAAGGCGCGTCCCTATCTGGAAAAAATGGGCAAGGCGATTTTCCACGCCGGCCCCAGCGGCAGCGGCCAGACCGTCAAGGTCTGCAACAACATGCTGCTCGGAATCCAGATGATCGGTACCTGCGAAGCGATCCGGCTCGGCATCGCCAACGGCATGGATCCGAAGGTGCTGTCGGAAGTGATGAATAAAAGCTCCGGCCGCAACTGGGTACTGGATGTGTATAACCCTTGCCCCGGCGTGATGGAAACGGCACCGGCCAGCCGCGAGTATCAGGGCGGCTTCGGCGTCGACCTGATGCTGAAGGACCTCGGACTGGCGGTGGAAAACGCCCAGGCGACCGGCACCAGCGTCGCGCTGGGTGAACTGGCGCGTACGCTATACCAGCAGCACAGCGCATCGGGCGCCGGCGGCCTGGATTTTTCCAGCATATTCCGTCTCGCCGAGGGCTGATCGGCGGCGCGGCGCACGCCGCGCCGGGGTCGCAATCCGCAACAGGATTGGGAGTATATTCAGATTTCTCTCAAGATCATTGCGATAGCTTGAATCACATCCTGGAGTATATGATCGGCCGAGCCGCGCGCGACGTCATGTCGTGTGCGGCCAGGCTTTTTTCACTCGGCGTCCGGCTGCCGAGCCGGATCGGCGGCGCGAAACGCCTCCAGCCCGGCGCAGGCATCGGCAATCCGCCGCACGGTCGGATAGGCGGCCAGGTCGATTTCAAAGCGCCGAGCGTTGAAGACCTGCGGCACCAGGCAGCAGTCGGCCAGCGTCGGTGCATCGCCGTGGCAGAAGGCGCCAGTCTGCGGTTCGGATGCCAGGTGCCGTTCCAGCACTTCCAGGCCGCGCGCGGTCCAGTGCCGGTACCATTCGTGCCGCGCATCCTCGGCAACCTGCAGCGTTTCCCCGAGGTATTTCAGCACCCGCAGGTTGTTCAGCGGATGGATCTCGCAGGCGATCGTCAGCGCCAGCGCCCGCACGCGCGCGCGCCCCGCCGCATCGGAGGGCAGCAGCGGCACCTGCGGCCAGCGCTCCTCCAGGTATTCCAGGATCGCCAGCGACTGCGTCAGCACCAGTCCGTCATCGATCAACGTCGGTACCAGCGCCGCCGGATTCAAGGCCCGGTATTCGTCGCGTAACTGTTCGCCGCCGCCTTTCAA
>DATJCV010000077.1:0-2896 GCA_035497775.1 Burkholderiaceae bacterium
CGTTCCACGCTGGGCGATGCGGCGTTGCCGGCCGACGTCAAGGTGCTGCTGGGTGACTCGATGGGCGAAATGTTTACCTACTATGCGGCGTCCGACCTTGCCTTCGTCGGCGGCAGCCTGTTGCCACTCGGTGGCCAGAACTTGATCGAAGCCTGCGCGATGGGCAAACCAGTATTGATCGGGCCGCATACCTTCAATTTCAGCGCGGTCAGCGAGGATGCGGTAGCGGCCGGAGCGGCACTGCGCGTGGCGGATGCGACCGCATTATTGGCGACGGCGCGGCATCTGCTGCATGCCGAGGACGCGCGCAAGGCGATGGGCGCCAAGGCGCTGGCATTCGCGCAACAGCACCGGGGAGCGACCGCACGCACGATGGCGCTGCTGGCGCCGTTGATCGACCGGGATTGACGCTGCCCCTTTACCGGTAATAGCGGGCGTCATGCCGTTGGGGTAGCCGAATTTATATACTCCTAATGCATGCTGCCGATTGCGGCATTGAAAACGTCGTTTAAGCGGCATACTCCATAGAAATTCCGGCATCCATACAGGATGGCTCATGGTTTGCGCCACCTGCCCGCTTTGCCTGTGATTCCCGCGGTTTGTAGCGGGAGTCCAGTGGCGTTGTTGCCGCATGATCGGGCAGCGCGCTTGCATCGCATACGCCATCGGGTTTCCGCCTGAAGCATTCGGGGCGACAGGCCAGAGCGGCGCGGTGTCGGTTTATTTCGCCGCCAGCACCGTGCTCTCATGCAAGCCGCCGCCCAGCGAGCGGTACAAGTCGATCGCGTTCGTCAGCCGCAGCAGGCGCGCCTGTATCAGCCCTTGCTGCGCCGAAAACAATTCGCGCTGGGCGTCCAGCACGTTGAGCGAGCTGGCGACGCCGTGCCGGTAGCGCAAGTCGGACAGCTTCAGGCGTTCCGCCTGTGCCTCCAGGAACTTGCCCTGGGCGTCGATCTGTTCGTCCAGCGTGGCGCGCGCGACCAGGGTGTCCGCCACTTCACGAAACGCGATCTGGATCGTTTTTTCGTAGTCGGCGATGGCCAAGTTCTGGCGAACTTCAGCCAGGGTCAGGTTGGCGCGATTGCGGCCACCGTCGAAGATTGGCAGCAGCAGCTGCGGCGTGAAGCTCCAGGCATGCGAGCCGGAGTCGAACAGGCCGGACAGCGTCGGGCTGGCGCTGCCCAGCGCAGCGGTCAGCGAAATGCGCGGGAAAAACGCAGCTCGCGCGGCGCCGATGCTGGCATTGGCTGCGCGCAGGCGCTGTTCGGCGGCGCGGATGTCGGGACGATGCGTCAACAGCTCCGACGGCAGTCCGGCCGGAATATCGGTCACCAGGTTCTGCTCCGACAGCGTCGGCCTCGCCGGCAAGGCAGCCAGCGGCGTTCCGACCAGCAGACTCAGCGCGTTTTGTGCCTGAGCGTGCTGGCGCGTCAGCGTGACGTAGGCAACGCGCGCCGATTGCACCAAGCTTTCGTCCAGGCGCAGATCCAGCGCGGAGGAGGCGCCCACCTTGAAGCGCTTTTGTGACAGCTCGTAGGCGGTGCGGCGGCCTTCCAGCGTGCTCTGCGCCAGCGCCTGCTGTTCAGCGAACGCGCGTTCCGCCAGATACGCCTTGGCCACTTCCGCCACCAGGCTGATATGGGCCGCGCGCTGCGCTTCCTCGGTCGCCAGGTATTGCGCCAGCGCCGCATCATTCAGGCTGCGCACGCGGCCGAAGAAATCCAGCTCGAACGACGCCAGGCTGAGGCCGACCTGATAGCTGCCGGCGATCATGCCAGCGCCGGTGGCCGAGAGCGCGGCCGGCGTGCGGGCGCGCGCGGCGCCGGCACTGGCATTGAGGTTCGGCAGCAAATCGGTTGCCTGGATGTTGTACAGCGCGCGTGCTTCCTCGATGCGCAGTGCGGCGCTCCTCAGGTCGCGGTTGTTTTCCAGCGCGCTCGCGATCAGTTCCTGCAGGCGCTGGTCGGGGAAAAACTGGCGCCAGCCGAGCGCGCTGGCATCAGGCATGGCCGGCTCAGCCGGC
Organism: Burkholderiaceae bacterium; assembly: GCA_035497775.1. GTDB lineage: Bacteria > Pseudomonadota > Gammaproteobacteria > Burkholderiales > Burkholderiaceae_D > DATJCV01. Next base: position 2,024 of record DATJCV010000077.1, read on the forward strand.
ACCGGCTCTGCCGCCGGATAGGTCGCCGCCACCGGTAGGTCGGGGCGCACGAACTGTGGTGCCAGCGAGCAGCCGCCGAGGACGCCGGCGGCCAGCAGCGCAATGGTGGTTTGCTTCGGTGAAAATCTAGACATTCTGTCCCTCTGCACTTTCCTTGATGTGGGATGCAATCAGTTCGCGCTGCCGTTCGCTGCCCTTGAAGAAGGAGCGCACCACGACGAAGAAGACCGGCACGAAGAACACTGCCAGCACGGTCGCCGTGATCATGCCGCTCATCACGCCGGTGCCGATCGCGCGCTGGGCGCCGGAGCCGGCGCCGCTGGCCAGCACCAGCGGCAGCACGCCGAGGATGAAGGCCAGCGAAGTCATGATGATCGGCCGGAAACGCATGTGGATCGCCTCCAGCGTGGCGTCGATCAGGCTCTTGCCTTGCGCCTGCAAATCCTTGGCGAATTCGATGATCAGGATCGCGTTCTTGGCCGACAGGCCGATCACCGCGATCATGCCGACCTTGAAGTAGACGTCGTTCGGCATGCCGCGCAGGGTCACGCCGAGCAGAGAACCGAGAATCCCGAGCGGCACCACCAGCATCACGGAAACCGGAATCGAGGTGCTTTCATACAGCGCGGCCAGCACCAGGAACACCGCGATCAACGATAGGGCGTAGAGCGCCGGTGCCTGCGAGCCGGAGCTTTTTTCTTCGAGCGACTGCCCGGTCCACTCGTAGCCGAAGCCGGCCGGCAGTTTCGCCATCAGCGCTTCCATCTCGGCCATGGCTTCGCCGGTGCTATAGCCGGGCGCCGCATTGCCGGAAATTTTCATCGCCGGATAGCCGTTATAGCGCAGCAGTTGTACCGGACCCTGGGTCCAGCG
>DATJCV010000078.1:0-8648 GCA_035497775.1 Burkholderiaceae bacterium
CGGGTCGCGGCCGGCATGCCGTTGCTGTCGATCGTCCCGCTCGACACCTTGTGGGTCGATGCCAATTTCAAGGAAGTCCAGATTGCCCGCATGCGCATCGGCCAGCCGGTGATCTTGCATGCCGATTCCTACGGCTCCGACGTCACCTATCACGGCAAGGTGGTCGGCCTCGCGGCCGGCACCGGCTCGGCCTTCGCCTTGCTGCCGGCGCAAAACGCCAGCGGCAATTGGATCAAGATCGTGCAGCGCATCCCGGTGCGCATTTCGCTCGACCCGAAGGAGCTGGCCCAGAATCCGCTGCGCATCGGCCTGTCGATGCGGGTCAAGGTGGATATCGAGCACAGCAACGGCAACTCGCTGACCGCCAGCGCGACGCCGCGCGCCGAGGCCGCCTATCAAACCGACGTCTTTGACGTTGCCGCGCACAAGGCTGACGACGAGATCAGCCGCATCATTGCCAGCAATAGCGGCAAGCCCGGCAACACCCCGTCCACACGTTAAGCATTGCGCGCTGCCCCCCGCCAGGCACCACAACAAACCGGATTGCTGCAATGAGTGCGCTCCCTCCTTCCGCCCCCTTGCCGCCGCTGCACGGACCGCAACTGGTCCTGGGCACGCTGGTGCTGTCGCTGGCGGTGTTCATGAACGTCCTCGATACCTCGATCGCCAACGTCTCGATTCCGGCCATCGCCGGCGACATGGGCGTCTCGCCGCAACAGGGCACCTGGGTGATCACTTCGTTTGCGGTCGCCAACGCGATTTCGGTGCCATTGACCGGCTGGCTGACGCAGCGTATCGGCCAGGTGCGCCTGTTCGTCGCCTCGATTTTTCTGTTCGTGCTGGCCTCGGCACTGTGCGGCATGGCGCCCAACATCGAATTCCTGATCGGCGCGCGGGTGCTGCAGGGCGCCGTCGCCGGGCCGATGATTCCGCTCTCGCAAACGCTGCTGCTAGGAAGCTACCCAGCTGCGAAAAGCGGCATGGCGCTGGCGTTCTGGGGCATGACCACGCTGGTGGCGCCGATCATGGGGCCGCTGCTGGGCGGCTGGATTTCCGACAATTATTCCTGGCCGTGGATCTTCTATATCAACATCCCGATCGGCGTGTTCGCCGCCTGGGCCACCTGGGCGATTTACCACAAACGGGAATCGCCGACCAAGCGGCTGCCGATCGACAAGATCGGATTGGCGCTATTGGTGCTCTGGGTTGGTTCCTTGCAACTGATGCTGGACAAGGGCAAGGAGCTGGACTGGTTCGGCTCGACCGAAATCGTGATCCTGGCCGCGCTGGCGGTGGTCGGTTTCATCTACTTCGTCATCTGGGAGCTGGGCGATGACCACCCGGTGGTCGACCTGTCGTTGTTCAAAGGGCGTAACTTCAGTGCCGGGGTGGTGGCGATCTCGGTTGCCTATGGCGTCTTTTTCGGCAGCCTGGTGATTCTGCCGCTCTGGCTGCAGACCCAGCTCAGCTACACGGCGACCGAGGCCGGCTTCATCATGGCTCCGGTCGGCATTCTGGCCATCATCATGTCGCCGTTAGTCGGCAAACTGCTGCCGAAGATCGATGCGCGCATCATCACGACCATGGCATTTGTGATTTTTGCGCTGGTATTTTTCATGCGTGCCGAATTCACAGCCGATGTGGACTTCGTGACGCTCATGATCCCGACCGTCATCCAGGGCGCCGCGATGGCAATGTTTTTCATCCCCCTGACCTCGATCATCCTGTCCGGCCAGCCGCCCGACAAGATAGCCAGCGCAGCGGGCCTGTCGAATTTTGTGCGCATCATGTTCGGCGGCATCGGCACCTCTCTCTCCACTACCTGGTGGGATAGCCGCACGGCAGTCCACCATGCGCAACTGGCAGCGCATACCGGATCCGACAATCCGCTGTTTGGCCAGACCGTACAGGCGCTGACCAGCCAGGGCATGTCGGAGCCAGGCGCGTGGGCGGTGATTGAACGTCTGCTCAGCATCCAGGCCAGCACGCTGGGCGCCACCGATATCTTCTGGCTCTCGGCGATCCTGTTTCTGGTTTTGATCGGCTTGATCTGGATGACGCGCCCGATCCGCTCGGCGCCGTCCGCAGGGGCTGCGGGGGCGCATTGATGCATCAAGGCTGTCAACTGGCCGAACCGCATGCCCATGTTGCCAGTTATTCCGGCGGCTTTAAGCGGCGGGAATCCGGTGGTGTTTTTCCCGGATTACCGGGACAGCGCGCGCCTGCATGATAGACGGCACTGCGTTGCCATCCGTGTCGGAACGACGGACAAATCAAACAATTGACAACCCTGATTGATGGTCGATCGAAAGCGGGGGTATGCTTGAAATACCTCGATTTCCACTGGTCAAATCTGGATTTTAAAAAATACTCCCAATCGCAGTAGTCAATCGAGGTTACTTGCAGGACGCCGCTCAGAACACGTGCCGGCCAATCCACCAGGCGATCGCCGCCATGAACGCCGAAGCGGGAATCGTCAACACCCAGGCCCAGACGATATTGCCGGCCACGCCCCAGCGCACCGCAGTCATTTTCTTCGCCGCGCCGACGCCGACGATCGCGCCGGTGATCGTATGGGTGGTCGACACCGGAATTCCCAGCGCGGTGGCCATGAAGAGCGTGATCGCACCGCCGGTTTCGGCGCAGAAGCCGCCAACCGGTTTCAGCTTGGTGATTTTCTGGCCCATGGTCTTGACGATGCGCCAGCCGCCGAACAGGGTGCCGAGGCTGATCGCGGAATAGCAGCTGATAATGACCCACCACGGCGGCAGGTGATCCTCGACACTGGAGTAGCCGGCGGCAATCAGCAGCATCCAGATGATGCCGATGGTTTTCTGGGCGTCGTTGCCGCCGTGCCCGAGGCTATACATCGAAGCTGAAACCAGTTGCATGCGGCGAAACCACTTATCGACCCGATGCGGCGTCGAGCGCACGAAAATCCATGACACCAGCACCATCATGATCGAGCCAAACACGAATCCAAACAACGGCGACAGCACGATGAACAGGATGGTCTTGATCAGCCCGGCCGAAATCAGCGCTCCGGTACCGGCTTTCGCCACTGCTGCGCCGACCAGGCCGCCGATCAGCGCATGCGAGGACGAGGATGGAATGCCGTAGTACCAGGTGATCAAATTCCACACGACGGCACCGATCAGCGCGCCAAATACCACATAGTGATCGACGATGGAAGGATCGATCGTGCCCTTGCCGACCGTGGCGGCGACGTGCATCTGGAATACCAGGATGGCGATGAAATTGAAGGCCGCCGCCATGGCGACCGCAGCTTGCGGTTTCAGGACGCCGGTGGAAACTACCGTTGCAATCGCATTCGCGGCGTCATGAAAGCCGTTCATGAAATCGAACAGCAGCGCCAGCACGATCAGGGATCCAAGGACGTAGATGCTGATTTGAAAGGTTTGCATGAGCGTGGTTGTTCGTTATTTTTCAGGGCACGCCACCGATACCGCGCGCGGTATTCGCCAGCTGGAGGGCGACACCGCAACTGCGGTCAGCGACCTGCTGCATGCGATGGCTGCGATGCAGCGCGGCGCAAGACAAGCACAAGACAGAATATTCAGGCGTTCTCGACGATGATGCCTTCGATGATATTGGCAACGTCTTCGCAGCGGTCGGTGACGGTTTCCAGGATTTCGTAGATCGCCTTCAGCTTGATCAGATTGCGCACGTCCGGCTCATCCCGAAACAATTTCGACATCGCCGCCCGCATCACGTGATCGGCATCCGATTCGATCCGATCGATCTCTTCGCAGATCGATAGTATCTGGCGCGAATTATCCATGTTGTGCAGCAAGCCGACCGCCGCCTGCACCTTTTCGATGCACTGCAAGCACAGCTCCGCCAGCCTCTTCGCTTCCGGCGTGATCACCTGCAAGTCGTACAGGGAGACGGTTTGCGCCGCATCCTCGATCAGATCGAGAATGTCGTCCATGCGCGTGATCAGGTGATGGATATCGTCGCGATCGATCGGCGTGATGAAGGTCTTGTGCAACAGGTCGATGGTGTTGTGGGTCACCTTGTCGGCCTGTTTTTCAATCCCCTCGATCGCATGCACGCGAATTTCAAGGTCATTGAAATTCGACATCAAGGCGACGATTTCATGGCCGCCTTTAACGCATAACTCCGCATGCTGGTTAAACAGATCGAAAAATTTTCCCTCGGTGGGCATCAGTCGTCCAAACATGATTACTCTTTCAGTGAATTAAGCGTAAATCAGATAGTGCATTGCGCCGGGCACGATCAAACCGCCGGCTGGCCCGATGCCTGCTCAGTCGCCGCCATACAGCGCGGCGCCGCCAGTGTAATTCTCGAACTTGGTGTACTGGCCGAGGAAGGTCAGGCGCACGCTGCCGATGGGGCCGTTACGCTGCTTGCCGATAATGATCTCGGCGCTGCCTTTGTCCGGCGAATCAGGGTTGTAGACTTCATCCCGATAGATAAACAAGATCACGTCGGCGTCCTGCTCGATGGCGCCCGATTCGCGCAGATCCGACATCACCGGGCGCTTGTTGGGACGCTGCTCGAGCGAGCGGTTCAACTGCGACAATGCAATCACCGGGCACTGCAACTCCTTGGCCAGCCCTTTCAGGCTGCGTGAAATTTCTGAAATCTCGGTGGCCCGGTTTTCGCCGCTGGAGTTGGCCGACATCAGTTGCAGGTAATCGATGATGATCAGGCCAAGCTTGCCGCACTGGCGCGACAGGCGGCGTGAACGGGCGCGCAGTTCAATCGAATTCAGTGCCGGCGTTTCGTCGATGTACATCTGCGCATCGTTCATTTTCTGGATCGCATGCGTCAGCCGCGGCCAGTCGTCATCATTCAGGCGGCCGGTGCGCAGCCGCTGTTGATCCAGCCGACCGACCGAACCGAGCATCCGCATCGCGAGTTGGGTGCCGCCCATTTCCATCGAAAACACCGCCACCGGCAAGCCGCTTTCGATCGCCACATGCTCGCCGATATTGATTGAAAACGCGGTCTTACCCATCGATGGCCGGCCGGCGACGATGATCAGGTCACCGGCCTGCAGGCCGGACGTCATGCGGTCCAGGTCGGCAAAGCCAGTCGGGATGCCGGTAATGTCATTCTGGTTGTCGCGATTGTAAAGTTCGTCGATGCGCTCGACCACTTGCGTCAGCAGAGGCTGGATTTCCTGGAAACCCTGGGCGCCGCGTGCGCCCTCTTCCGCGATCGAAAAAATCTTCGATTCCGCTTCGTCGAGAATTTGCTTGACTTCCTTGCCCTGCGGACTGAATGCCTGGCCGGAAATTTCGTCGGATACGGTAATCAGCTTGCGCAAGACGCCGCGGTCGCGCACGATCTCGGCATAGCGTCGGATATTGGCGGCGGTGGGAGTGTTTTGCGCCAGTGCATTGAGATATGGCAAGCCGCCGACTTCATCAGCCTTGCCCATGCCGGACAAGGATTCGAACACGGTGATGACATCCGCCGGTTTCGAGCCATTGATCAGCTTGACGATGTGCTGGAAGATGATCCGATGGTCGTAACGGTAGAAATCCTCGGCCTGCACGAAGTCGGCGATTCTGTCCCAGGCGGCGTTATCGAGCAGCAAGCCTCCCAGTACCGATTGCTCCGCTTCAATTGAGTGCGGGGGGACACGCAGAGAGTCCAGTTGCGGATCGGGTGGTGCGTTCATGGCGCGAATTATACCTGCTTCGCCTGCGTCCCTTGACGCAATGCGGCAATAAAAAAACCGGGCGAACCCGGTTTTTTTATTGCGCTGACAAATGCAACCAGTAGTGCGTCGATCTGCCTTAGACGTGTTCGCCCAGTACCGCAACCGTGACGTCGATGGCAACGTCCGTGTGCAGCACCACGACCACCGGATGATCGCCTACCATTTTCAACGGGCCTTGCGGCATGCGGATTTGCGTCTTCTCGACCGCGAAGCCCTGCTTGCTGAGCGCCTCGGCGATATCGGAGTTGTTGACCGAACCAAACAGGCGGCCGTCGACGCCGGATTTCTGCGAAATCTGGACCGTCATGCCGGCCAGTTTCTCGCCTTGCGCCTGTGCCGCAGCCAGTCTTTCAGCCGCGGCTTTTTCCAGCTCCGCACGCTTGAGCTCGAACTCGGCCATGGCGCTGGTGGTGGCGCGTCGCGCCATGCGTTGCGGGATCAGGAAGTTGCGCGCATAACCGTCCTTGACGCGCACCACATCACCCAGGTTGCCGAGATTGACGACTTTTTCCAACAGAATGACTTGCATGTTTTTCTCCTATTCTTCAGCCGTCGATTACGCGGTATGCAGATCGGTATATGGCAGCAGCGCGAGGTAGCGCGCGCGCTTGATCGCGGTATCCACCTGGCGTTGATAATGCGCCTTGGTCCCCGTCAGGCGAGCCGGCATGATCTTGCCGTTTTCCTGAACGAAATCCTTCAGGGTATCGACGTCCTTGTAATCGACCTGCTCCACCTTGGCGGCGGTGAAGCGGCAGAATTTCTTGCGTTTGAACAGCGGGTTTTGCTGTTGGCGTTTGTGCTTGAGTTTGTTCTTGTCGAATTTTTTACCGAATGCCATTTTTGGCTCCTAATTTGTTTCTACAAAATCCATGATGTGAAAGACGAGACTTTTGCCGTTGCGGCTCTTGCGTGCCATGAAACCGGTGAACTGAAAAGTCCGATCCAGTTCGGCCCGGTCGAATCGTCCTGAAATTTCGCCGACCGCGATGGCAGCGATTTCAAACTCGACCAGCCTTGGAACACCTGCTTCAAGTTGTTGTGAGTTGTGCATCAAGCGGGCCGATACAATCGGAATTCCTGCCGGCGTATAGCGCAACACTTCACGCTCGCTGATCCTCGCCACCAACTGAAACTGATTCACGCTCCCACGGCCAGGCAAAAATTACGCAGCCGGGGCTTCGTTGCGATGGCTCTTGGCGGCGTCTTCCTTCTGCACCGCCTTCATCATCGGCGACGGTGCCGTTTCGGCCTTCTTCATCTTGACAGTCAGATGGCGCAGGATGGCATCGTTGAATTTGAAGCTGGTTTCGATTTCCAGCAGCGTCTCGGCATCGCACTCGATATTCAGGCAAACGTAGTGCGCCTTGGCGAGTTTCTGGATCATGTAGGCCATTTGGCGCCGGCCCCAATCTTCGACGCGATGAATCTGGCCGCCGCGCGCAGTAACCACGCCCTTGTAGCGTTCGATCATCGCGGGCACCTGCTCGCTTTGGTCCGGATGGACAATAAATACAATTTCATAATGACGCATAAAAACTCCTTTTGGACGGATCTAAAAAATCGCCCACCCCGGCGTCAAGACAGGTGTGGGAAGAGGAAAACCCAGCATGATACGCCGGAATGCCAAAACACTCAATGCGTTCAATAGCTTATGGGCGGCCGGAACCAACTTAATCACCCATGCTCGGCGGCCGAGCGCTTGCATTTTCACAACAACTGTATAAAAATACAGCCTGTTCATAACCCCAGCGTCGCCCGCGCCGTGATCCCATGCTCAAGCTGACCGCCCGCCAACAGCAAATCCTCGATCTGATCGGCGACGCAATCGCCAACACCGGCTTTCCGCCCACCCGGGCCGAAATTGCCGCCGAACTCGGCTTTCGCTCCGCCAATGCCGCCGAAGAGCATTTGCAGGCGCTGGCGCGCAAGGGTGCGATCGAAATTTCGCCCGGCACTTCGCGCGGCATTCGCCTGCTCGATGGCGAACACGGTAACCGCCCGCTGCGCGGCCAGATGGCGCTACCGCATCCGGCGCTGATGCAATTGAGCCTGCCGCTGGTTGGCCGGGTCGCCGCTGGCTCGCCGATCCTGGCGCAGGAACATATCGAGGCGACCTATCAGGTCGACCCGGCCCTGTTTTCAGCAAGACCGGATTACCTGCTGAAGGTGCGCGGCATGTCGATGCGCGATGCCGGTATCCTGGACGGCGATCTGCTGGCGGTAAAAAAAGTGGATAGCGTCAAGAACGGCCAGATCGTCGTCGCCCGCCTAGGCGACGACGTGACCGTGAAACGCTACCGCAAAACCGGCGCGATGATCGAATTGCTGCCCGAAAACCCGGATTTCGAGCCGATTCGCGTGCTGCCGGAACATGGCGATTTTGCGCTGGAAGGATTGGCGGTCGGACTGGTGCGCAACTGGCGCTGAAGCCGGCGGCATACGCTCTCGCAGCGGCGATCCGATCAAAATCAGGATCTATCCGGCTACCGCGCACTGCGCTCGTCACTAAAAAATGCAGGGCAAGCGTAGCGGAATCGAAAGGCGCTTCGATTCAATCCGAACGGCTACGCAAAATTTGTCGGGCTATGCCGCGCAGAATATTGACCTCTTCGGTTTCCAGTCCGGCGCGACCAAACAAGCGTTTCAGACGCGGCATCAGTTTTTTCGGATTGTCGGCGTCAAGAAAATCAATCGCGGCCAGCGCTTGCTCCAGATGGGCAAACATGCCTTCGATTTCGAGCACGCCGGCAGCATCGCCATGAAATCCGACTGCACTGTTTTCCGGCGCGCCGTCCTGTGCCGCGAGCCGGCATTCATAAGCCAGCACCTGCACCGCCTGTGCCAGGTTCAGAGAGGAATAATTCGGGTCGGCTGGGATATTGATCAACACGTTGCAGTTTTCCACTGCCTGATTGGGCAATCCGAACCG
>DATJCV010000079.1:0-24894 GCA_035497775.1 Burkholderiaceae bacterium
CGGCGCCGAAAACTGCACCCGGATGCCGCCGCGCTGCGGTATCTGCTGCGCATACAGCAATTGCAAGGCGCGCCGCGTCAGCAAATATGCACCGGCAACGGTCGGGCAGGAATGCCCCGCCAGCCGGACTGCGTCAACGTAGTGGTAAGTCATCAGACCGCCTTCGGCGGCGCCAAGCAGTTGCGCCAGTTCATCGCGAACGGTGATGGACGGCGCCTGGTCAAAAAATTCCGGGTAAGTCATGATTCATCTATTTAAAAACGCGTTAATCGTGATCGCCACACGAGCCGTGAGCGGATGTAACCAGCCGGCCTTCATCGTAAGTGTGGCAGGCCGGACTCGGAATGATTTTTGTCATTGCGATCCAAACCATGCGCTCCTATGCTCGATACCGAATCAAGGCGAACAGGAGAAATACACATGACCTTTGTGGTGACCGAGAGCTGCGTCAAATGCAAGTACACCGATTGCGTGGAAGTCTGTCCGGTCGACGCATTTCGGGAAGGTCCGAATTTCCTGGTGATCTCAGCCGAAGATTGCATCGATTGCGCACTATGCGTCGCCGAGTGTCCGGTGAACGCAATCTTCGCCGAGGAAGACGTCCCGGCCGACCAGCAGCGATTCATCGGCCTCAACACCGAACTGGCGGCAAAATGGGAACCGATCGTCAGGAAAAAACCGGCCTTGGCCGATGCCGATGAATGGGCCGAGGTGAAAGATAAACTGCACCTGCTGGAGCGATGAAGGGAAGGACGCGCCAGCTTAACCGGCATCCGACATGCGCTGCAACATGTCGACGCGCGTGATGTCGATGCCGTTGCGCGCACCGTTCAACCAGCCGGCTTTTTGCCAGCGACTCATGATGCGGATCACGGTCTCGACCCTGGCGCTCACCAGGCGGCCGATTTGCTCGCGCGTCAAGGCCAGGTTGATGTGCAGGCCGCCGGAGGCGGTTCGGGTGCCAAAGCGGCGACCAAGAAACAGAAACAGCGCCGCCAGGCGCTTCGGCACCGAGCCGGCGCCAACAATTTCGATCGACGCATGCAACGCGGCATTATGCTGCAGCAAAGCATGATTGACCGCCAGCGCCAGCGGCAAGTGCTCGCGCATCACCTGCAACATGGCTGGCGCCCGAATCCGTACGATGTTGACATGGTCGCTCAGCGCAATGGCATCTGCTGGGTAGGGTTTATGCGCGATCGCTGCCGGCAGGCCGACCGTCTCGCCAGTGGCGAACAGGCCCAGGATCACGCCGTCCCCGGAGCGCCTGGTGCGCTCGATTTCAACGATGCCATCGTCGATCAGGGTCAAATGATCGGCCTTGCCGCCGGCATACCAGAGATGCTCCCCGGCCTTGAAACGATGCCGAGTCATTTCGCGCGCCAGGCGCGCGAGTGGCAATTCTCCAACCTCGGCAAACAATGCGAAACGGGACAGGCTGCCGCCGTCACGCGCAGCTGGCGGCGCCAGTTGCGGCAACACGGCCGTGCTCGACCGAATGGGACTCGATTGCAGCATGCAATGCTCCCGGTGTCGGCGTGATTACAACAAACCGAGTTCCAGCTTGGTCTCGTCGGTGAGCATCTCGGTGCTCCACGCCGGCTCCCATACCAGCTCGACCCGCACGTCGGATACGCCCGGCACTTCGGACAGGCGTTCTTCGACCGTACCTGGAAAGGTGCCCGCCACGGGGCAAGCCGGCGCCGTCAGCGTCATCTCGATCGAGACTTCGCCTTCATCACCGATATCTATTTTGTAGATCAATCCCAGGTCATAGATATTGACCGGGATCTCGGGATCGTAGATGGTGCGCATGGCAGCGATCAGGTTGTTCCGGATCTGCTCCTTCTGCAGCGATTGCGTCCCGCTGTCTGGTTGTTCTGAGACGTTCATCATTTACTCCGTTGATACATCCTGTGGTTGATCCTTCAGGGCCGCATGCAGGGTATGCCATGCCAGCGTTGCACATTTGACGCGCGCCGGGAATTCGCGCACGCCGGCTAGCACCTCCAGCTTGCCGATGTCATCATGCGGTTCATCGTCCGCACTGGTGACCATCTGGTGAAACTCTTGGAACAGATGCTCGACTTCGTCCAGCCTCTTGCCCTTCAACGCCTCGGTCATCAGCGAGGCGGAAGCCGTCGAGATAGCACAACCGCTGCCCGAAAAGCTCAGGTCCTCGATCACGCCGTGTTCGACCTTCAAGTACACCGTTACCTGGTCGCCGCATAATGGGTTGTAGCCCTCGGCCTTGTGGTTGGCGCAGTCGAGCACATGGCAATTGCGCGGCTTGCGGTAGTGATCGAAGATCACTTCCTGATATAGGTCTCGCAAATCACTCATCTCTGAAATAGCTCCCGTACCTTGTGCAGGCCAGCCATCAGGACATCGACCTCCTGCCGTGTGTTGTACAGCGCAAACGATGCCCGCGCGGTGCCGGCCAGGCCGAAACGGCGCATGACCGGCATCGCGCAGTGATGGCCGGCGCGGATCGCGATGCCGTCATGATCCAGGATCGTACCGATATCGTGCGGATGAATACCATCCATCGTGAACGACAGGATACTGGCCTTGTGCGGCGCGCGCCCGATGATGCGCAAACCGGGAATAGCACTGGCCAGTTGCGTGGCATAGGCGAGCAAATCGTGTTCGTGTGCCGCGATGCGTTCAATCCCGATCGCCGCAACATAATCAAGCGCAGCACCGAGCCCGATCGCGCCGGCGATGTTGGGCGTGCCAGCCTCGAACTTGTAGGGAAGATCGTTGTATTCGGTCTTTTCAAACGTCACTGCGCGAATCATGTCGCCCCCGCCCTGATAGGGCGGCATTGCCTCCAGCAAGACTTTCTTTCCGTATAGAACGCCAATACCGGTTGGGGCAAAAATCTTGTGCCCGGAAAACACATAGAAATCGCAATCCAGTGTCCGTACGTCGACGCCAAGATGCGAAATCGCCTGTGCGCCATCCAGCAGCACTAGCGCGCCGGCTGCATGTGCCAGTTCAATCACCTGCGCTACCGGCGTGATCGTGCCCAGCGCATTCGACAGATGCGTCATCGCCACCAAGCGGGTGCGTTGGCCAAGCAGTTCGGCATAGGCCGCGAGGTCCAACTCGCCGGCATCAGTCACCGGTGCCACCTTGAGTATGGCACCCGTCTGCGCGCACACCATTTGCCACGGCACGATGTTGGAGTGATGCTCCATGGCACTGACTATGATCTCGTCGCCCGCCTTCAACAACGAGCGGGCATAACTCTGCGCCACTAGGTTGATGCCCTCGGTGGCGCCACGCACGAAAATAATTTCCTCGTCATGCTGGGCGCCAATGAAGCTGCGCACCTTGGCCCGCGCCGCCTCATAGGCGTCGGTCGCACGCTGGCTCAGATCATGCACGCCGCGATGGACGTTGGCATTCAGCGTGCGGTAGTAGTCGGCTTCCGCGTCAATCACCGAGCGCGGCTTTTGCGTAGTGGCAGCGTTATCCAGGTAGACCAGCGGTTTGCCGCGCACGGTCTCCGACAGAATCGGAAAATCAAGGCGCCAGTTAGTCACGCCGCTTGCGGTCGTGGGATGCAGCAGGGTTTCCGTATCCGGTTTCACGTCAGCTCCCTGATCCGCTCCCCTTGCGGCAAACGCGCAAACAGAATCTGCTCCAGCCGCTGTCGCAATGACTGCAGCCGGATGCGTTCGATCACGTCATGCGCAAAGGCATGTACCAGCAGGCTCTGCGCCATGGCATCTTCGATACCACGCGAGCGCAAATAAAAGCGCTGCTCGTCGTCGATCTGGCCGATAGTCGCGCCGTGCGTGCATTGGACGTCGTCGGCATAAATTTCAAGTTGCGGCTTGGTATCGACTTCGGCTTCGCGCGATAGCAGCAGGTTGTGATTCGACTGATGCGCATTGGTCTTCTGCGCGCCCGGATGGACGATCACCTTGCCGTTGAATACGGCGCGCGACGCACCATCCATGACACCTCGATAGTATTCGTTGCTGGTGCCGTTCGGTGACGCGTGATCAACCCGGGTATGGTTATCCACGTGCTGGCGCCCACCCACCAGATACAGGCCGTTCAGGGTAACCTCGCAGCCGGTCGCATCGAAGCTGGTTGTGATGTCATTGCGCGTCAAGAGCGCCCCCAGAGAAATTGAATGCGATGCCAGGCTGCTGTCCTGTTTTTGTTGCGCATGAATACCAGCGATATGAAAAGCCTGGGCCGATTCCTGTTGCAGCTTGTAGTGTTCGATCGAGGCATTGCCGGCGGTGAATATCTGCGTCACCGCGTTGGTCAGGTAGACCGCATTCTCCATACCCGCATAGTGTTCGACCACGGTTGCGCGAGCGCCTGATTCGGCCACCAGAAGATTGCGCGGATAAATCGCAACTCCGCTCTGTGTCGTCAGAAAAAGCAAATGAATCGGCTGGGCGATGACGGTATCGCGCGGCACATGCAACCAGGCGCCATCCGCCATGAAGGCCGTGTTCAATTCGCCGAATATGGTTTGTCCGGCGCGGTCAATCAGATATGGCTGCAACGCCTCCGGCGCCTGTGTCAGAGCCTGCGCCAGGCTGCCCAACACGACGCCGTCCGGCAATGGCTGCAAGCTTGACAACGCCGGCGCATGACGACCGTTGACGAAGACCAGCCAGTGGCCTGCTTCGCGGTCAGGCACAAGGTTCTGCAACAGCGCATCGGCTCCCGCCATGTCGGCATCCGCTGCCGTCAGCGCGACAAAGGCCTGGCGCTCGATCCGACTGACATTGGTGTATTTCCAGTCCTCGTCGCGTACCGTCGGATAACCGCTTTGGGCAAAACGCTCAAGGGCGGCGTCACGCCCCTGTACCAGCCATGGCAGCTGGGTGCCGGGCAAGGTCAGCGCAATACGGGCGTAATCCGCCAGCGCGCGCTCCCTGGATTCCAGGTTCATCATGCCGTTGCCCTCGCTCCTGCGCTTGCCGCTTTATTGGCATCGGCGCCTGGTTCCAGCCAGCCATAGCCTCGCTCTTCCAGTTCCAGTGCCAGTTCCTTGCCGCCGGATTTGATGATTTTCCCTTTCGACAGCACATGCACGAAGTCGGGCACCACGTAATCCAGAAGGCGCTGATAATGGGTCACCATGATGATGGAGCGCTCAGGACTGCGCAGGGCGTTGATGCCCTTGGCCACGATCTGCAGCGCATCGATATCCAGCCCGGAATCGGTTTCGTCAAGGACAGCTAGTTTGGGCTCAAGCATCGCCATTTGCAGTACTTCATTGCGTTTTTTTTCGCCACCGGAAAACCCTTCATTGACCGAGCGATACAGCAACTCCTGTTTCATCTCCATCAACTTCATCTTTTCCTTCATCAGCTTCATGAATTCGAAGGCATCCAGTTCCTGCAAGCCGCGATGCTTGCGCACGTTGTTAAGCGCGGCCTTCAACAGGTAGACATTGCTGACTCCGGGAATTTCGACCGGATACTGAAATGCCAGGAAGACGCCTTCCCGCGCACGAATCTCGGGCGCCAGCGCCAGCAGGTCCTTGCCTAGATACTCGACGCTGCCGCCGGTCACTTCGTAATTGTCGCGCCCGGCGAGCACCTGCGCCAGCGTGCTTTTTCCGGAACCGTTCGGCCCCATGATGGCGTGCACTTCGCCGGCATTGACGGTCAGGTCGAGTCCTTGCAAAATCGGTTTCTGCTCGACCTGAACTTGCAGATTTTTTATTTCCAGCATGTTTTCCCTAACTCTCTTATAACGATGATGGTTTAGCCGACACAGCCTTCGAGGCTCACGGAAAGCAGCGCCTGCGCTTCCACCGCAAACTCCATCGGCAGTTCCTTGAAAACTTCCTTGCAGAATCCGTTGACGATCATCGACACCGCGTCTTCCGCCGAAATGCCGCGCTGCATGCAGTAAAACAGCTGGTCCTCGCCGATACGCGAGGTGGAAGCCTCATGTTCTACACGCGCACTCGGATTCTTGACCTCGATGTACGGAAAAGTATGCGCGCCGCATTGATCTCCTAGCAGCAGCGAATCGCACTGTGTGTAATTGCGCGCACCCTCGGCCGATTTCATGATCTTCACCAGTCCGCGATACGACTGCTGGCCGCGCTTGGCGGAAATGCCCTTGGAAACGATCGTGCTGCGGGTGTTTTTACCGATATGAATCATCTTGGAACCGGTGTCCGCCTGCTGATAATTGTTGGTCAGCGCGACGGAGTGGAATTCGCCGATCGAATCGTCGCCGCGCAATATGCAACTTGGATATTTCCAGGTAATCGCGGCGCCGGTCTCCACCTGAGTCCAGGAAATGCGTGACTTCTTGCCGCGGCAGTCGCCGCGTTTGGTGACGAAATTGTAGATGCCGCCGTTGCCGTCCTTGTCGCCCGGATACCAGTTCTGCACGGTCGAGTACTTGATCTGGGCGTTATCCAGTGCGACCAGCTCCACCACGGCCGCATGCAGCTGATTTTCGTCGCGTACCGGCGCGGTGCAGCCTTCCAGGTAACTGACATAGGCGCCTTCGTCGGCAATGATCAGGGTGCGTTCGAACTGGCCGGTGTCTTTTGCATTGATGCGGAAGTAGGTGGACAGCTCCATCGGGCAGCGTACGCCAGGCGGGATATAACAGAACGAACCATCGGTAAACACCGCCGAATTCAGCGCCGCATAGAAGTTGTCGGCCGGCGGCACCACCGACCCGAGATATTTCTGCACCAACTCCGGATGATCGCGCACCGCATCTGAAAAAGAGCCGAAAATGATGCCCAGTTCGCCCAGCTTGTCCTTGAACGTGGTGCCGACCGAAACGCTATCGAAAACCGCATCCACAGCAACCCCGGCCAGCATCTCCCGCTCTTTCAACGGCACCCCGAGCTTTTCGTATGTCCTCAGCAATTCGGGATCGACTTCATCCAGGCTCTTCGGTCCGTTCTTCATCGACTTCGGGGCAGAATAGTAAATAATGTCCTGATAGTCGATGGGCGGATGCTTGACCGCGGACCATTTCGGCTCGCTCATCGTCAACCAGTGACGGAATGCCTTCAGCCGCCATTCGAGCATGAAGGGCGGCTCATTTTTCTTGGCCGAGATCAGCCGTATCGTGTCCTCGGTCAGGCCGCGCGGCACGGTATCAGTCTCGACGTCGGTCACGAAGCCATGCTGGTATTCATTTTCGAGAAAATCGTCCAGCTGCGCGGCGGTTGTAGATGCTGCGTCAGTTATCGGTCCTGCCTCTGTCATGCCTGTTCTCCGTTCATATGATGTACCAGCGGCCGCTGTATGCGCGGTCCGCTGATCTGTACCGCTCCCGCTACCGGTTGAACCATTTGGTCCAGTGTCACTTCGCGCAATGCATGCAAGACGATCTGGTTGACCCGCTGCCAATTGGCCCGTACCGGGCACCCATCCTCTTGTATGCACAGGCCGGGAGTGATACTGCATTCGGTCATCCCGATTGGCCCGTCCATGGCTTCAATGATCTCGGCCATTGAAATCTGGTCGGCCGGACGCGCCAGCGCATAGCCGCCACGCGAACCGCGTAGTGACGTCACCAAGCCTTCGCGCGTCAATATCTTCAGTATCTTGCTTACTGTTGGCAACGGAACCCGGACTCCAGCCGCGATTTCGGCTGCGCTCTGAATGCGTTCCGGCTGCAGCAGCATGGTCGTCAAGATCACAGTGCCGTAATCCGCCAACTTACTCATTCGCAACATGGCCGACACCTCTATTTTTAAACAGCACCAATATAGTACGATTTGAATCGAAAAGCAACTGCCGCACGCACCTGGCGTCCGGCAATAAGCGAATTCTGGAAAAGGTAAATCAGGCGAACAAAGACAGCTGGGCGCGTGATAACCGCGATGCAACGGGTTTTTCGGTTGCTATGGGAATAGCAAACGGCTGTTAGCGCCAGCGGCGGTGACCACCACTGCGATAATTGAAGCCAAATCCGAAATACACCGGCGGCCCAGCGTACACAGGTGGGCCGACATATGCTGGCCCGTAGACGGGTTGCGTTGCGTACCCGTACGGATCGCCACCGTAGGCCGCGTTGTATGGAACGATCGCGCAGCCCCCCAGCGCACCCATCGCACTGGCTGCAGCCAGCCAAATCAGCAGTCGTTTCATGATTGACACCCTCCTACGTTGGCGATTAGAGCAAGGCGGCAATATCCGCATCATCGTTCCGGCGCTTTATGCATCGTCAGTTTTCCACGCTTACCGGAATGTTGATGCTGCATCAATTTGCCAAACTGAATATCACTCTAGGCCGAAGGTAATGAAAAGGCCCGATGGGTTACAAAGATTTACGCAACGTATCATCGACATCCCGTCTTCAATTTCCGCGCCAGCGCCAATCGCGAATTTCCGGCATATCCTCCCCATATGTTCGAACGTACACGTGGTGCGCCGCCAGCTTGTCACGCAACATGGCGGTGACCGCTGCAGCATTGGCGCTTAGCCCCGGCACCCGCGCGATCACGTCGCCGGCCAAATGGAAGCGGTCGAGGTCGTTCAACACCACCATGTCGAAAGGCGTGGTGGTGGTGCCCTCCTCCTTGTAACCACGCACGTGAAGGCTGTCGTGATTGGTACGGCGGTAGGTAAGGCGATGAATCAACCACGGATATCCGTGGTAGGCAAAGATGATCGGCTTGTCACGCGTGAACAGCGCATCGAAGGCGGCATCGGACAGGCCGTGTGGGTGTTCGCTTTGCGGCTGCAGGGTCATCAGGTCGACCACGTTGACCACGCGTATCTTCAGTGTCGGCAAGTGCTCTCGCAAAAACTGCACTGCCGCCAGCGTCTCCAGTGTCGGCACGTCGCCGCAACAAGCCATCACCACGTCTGGCTCCCCGTTTTGGTCGTTGCTGGCCCATTGCCAGATGCCGACACCAACTGCGCAATGCTGGATCGCCGCCTCCATATCCAACCATTGCGGCGCCGGCTGCTTGCCGGCAACAATGACGTTGACGTAATGGCGACTGCGCAGGCAATGGTCAGTGACCGAGAGCAAGGTGTTCGCATCCGGCGGCAAGTAAACCCGGATGACGTCGGCCTTCTTGTTCATCACCTGGTCAATGAAGCCCGGGTTTTGATGGCTCAAACCATTATGATCCTGGCGCCAGACATGCGAGGACAGCAGGTAGTTCAGCGATGCGATCGGCCGCCGCCATGGAATATGGCGCGTTACCTGCAGCCACTTGGCATGCTGGTTGAACATCGAATCGACAATGTGGATGAAGGCCTCATAACACGAAAAAAATCCATGCCGGCCGGTCAGCAGATACCCTTCTAGCCAGCCTTGGCATTGATGTTCGCTCAACATTTCCATGACGCGGCCATTCACGGCGACATGATCGTCATCCACCAGGATTTCCGCCGTCGAACAGCGGCTGGTCACTTCAAACACGGTTCCCCAGCGGTTGGACGAGGTTTCGTCCGGACTGAAGACACGGAAGTTGCGGGCTGTCGCATTCTCTCTCAACACGTCGCGGATGAACTGCCCCTGCACCGAGGTCGCCTCGGCATCGATCGCACCCGGCTGCGCGACGGCCAGTGCGTAGTTGCGAAAATCCGGCAGCGTCAAGTCGTGCAGCAATCGGCCGCCATTGGCATGCGGGTTGGCACCCATGCGCCGCTCACCATGCGGCGCCAGCTCCGCCAGCTCGCTGACCAGCCTGCCGTTGGCATCGAACAGCTCCTCCGGCCGATAGCTTTTCATCCACGCTTCAAGAATTTTCAAATGCTCCGGATTGGTGGCGAGCTCGGCTACCGGCACCTGGTGTGAACGGAATGTTGCCTCAATCGTCTTGCCATCAACTATCTTCGGGCCAGTCCAGCCCTTGGGCGACTTGAGGATGATCATTGGCCAGCGCGGCCGCTGCTGGAAGCCGTTGCTGTGGGCCGCATCCTGGATTTGCCTGATGTCGGCAATGACCGCATCCAGCGTCGCAGCCATCAGCTGATGCATCTGCTGCGGATCGTCACCCTCGACAAAATACGGGACGTAGCCGTAGCCAACGAATAGCGCTTCCAGCTCGTCGCGCGGAATGCGCGCCAGCACCGTTGGCCCGGCGATCTTATAGCCATTCAGATGCAGGATCGGCAGCACCGCACCGTCATGCACCGGATTCAGGAATTTGTTGGAATGCCAACTGGTTGCCAGCGGCCCGGTTTCCGCTTCGCCATCGCCAACCACGCAAGTCACCAGCAAGTCTGGGTTATCGAAGGCGGCACCGTAGGCGTGCGACAGGCAATAGCCTAGCTCGCCGCCCTCATTGATCGAGCCCGGCGTTTCGGCCGCGGCGTGACTGGGGATGCCACCTGGAAAGGAGAACTGCCGGAACAGCTTTCTCATCCCCTCCTCATCCTGCGAAATCTCCGGATAGAGTTCGCTGTAACTCCCTTCCAGCCAAGTGTTGGCCACCAGCGCCGGGCCGCCATGCCCGGGGCCGGTGACGTCGATCATGTTCAGGTCATACTTCCGAATGATCCGGTTCAGATGCACGTAGATGAAATTCAAGCCGGGCGTCGTGCCCCAGTGCCCGAGCAGACGCGGCTTGACGTGCTCCAGGGTCAGCGGTTGTTTCAATAGCGGATTGTCGAGCAGGTAGATCTGACCGACCGCCAGGTAATTTGCCGCGCGCCAATAGGCATTTATTTTGCGCAAAAATTCTGGTGGCAGTGGATTCTTCGCCAGTTCACTTCGCGCTATCTTCATGCCGACGCTCCTTGTTGTTTGCCTGCCAGCAGCCAAGTAGTTGTCGCCACCATCCATTCCTCATCGGTGGCGATCACGCGCACTTCGACCCGGCTGGCCGGGACCGAAATCAAGCCTTCCGAAGCGGCGTTGCATTCGGCATCGAGGACAATTCCAAGAAAGGCAAGTTCGTCGCAGATGCGTGCCCGTACGAGCGGCTGGTTCTCACCGATGCCACCGGAAAACACCAGGGTATCGATGCCGTTCAGCACGGCAGCATACGCCCCGATCCATTTGCGCGCCTGATAGCAAAACAAGGCTACCGCCTCGACTGCACGCACATCCTCCATTTCGCGCTCCAGCAGATCACGCATGTCGGCGCTGCTTTCGGATACACCCAACAGCCCCGACTCGTGATTGATCAGGTGACTGAATTGTTCCAGCGACAGCCCTTCGGATTGCATCAGGTAGCACATCAAGCCGGGGTCGAAATCACCCGAGCGCGTACCCATCAGCAAGCCGCCAGTCGGCGTAAAGCCCATACTGGTATCGATGCTTGCGCCACCTTTCACCGCAGCCATGCTGACGCCATTCCCCATATGCGCCAGGATGACGCGTCCCTGTGCACGCTGCGGGTTAATCTGCGTCAGGCATTGCATCAGGTAAGCATAGGACAGTCCATGAAAACCGTAGCGGCGAATCCCGAGCGCATCGAAGCGACGCGGAATCGGCAGCAACTGCGCCAGGCGCGGCAGCGTTCGATGAAATGCGGTGTCAAAACAGGCAACTTGCAGCAATTGCGGATAACGCCGGCGAAATTCCTCGATCAGCTCGATCTCGCGCGGAAGATGATCCCAGTCGAGGGCCACGATACCATGCAGATCGCGCAACAGTTCCGGCGTGACCGTTTGCGACTCGACATGTTGCAAGCCATGCACGACCCTATGGCCGACGGCGCGGACGGTGTTGAAATCGAGCCGCCGTTCCAGCCAGTCAAGCAGAAACACCGCTGCCGATCCGGCAGTGGGCATATCGACGCGCTGCGTGCGTTGATCTTTTCCCCGCACATCGTGAAACACCAGATGTTGTTCGGGCGAACCGATCCGTTCTATCTTCCCACCGAGAATGCGTATCGGCTCTATCTCAATGCGGTACACCGCAAAGCGGATACTCGATGAACCGCCGTTGATCGCCAACACATATTGGTCGGTTGCTGCTGCCATTGGCTGTTCCATTGATCGACCCGATTCAAGATGCCAGCCAGCCGCCGGAAAATCCTGCCCGCCGCAAGCCGTTGATCACATGCGGACAGCTTCTCATCAGTTGCCACGGCAATCCGGTCCGATAGTTTTCGATCATCAGGATGATCGGCCCCTGATTCAGGCCGACATGCCAAGGTGAGACCCACCCCGCCTGATTGTGGCTTTTTTCCGGATAAGTGAGGTTGAAGGTCGCCTTGAAACCGTATGGATGATCGAGCTTCAATTTCAATCCATAAGTGCAATAGTCGACTGCAGGCAACACGATCTCCGGCGCAAATGGCAAGGATGTCACCACCGCCCATGGTGCGATGGTGCCGTCGTCCGGCCCGTAGGGCACGCCGCGTCCGATATAGTCGAAGAAGTGGCGCTGGATGCCATTCACCCTGGCGTTGTTCGGGCCGGGGCCATCGCTGGCGGTAACTCCCCAGCAGCTCTCTCCGTAGCCGGTAAACTGCAACGGATTTTCGATCGCGTATTGGCGCTGCACATACGTCGCGCGCTTGCTGTTCTCGAAATAGTCGATTCCCTTCTCGCGCATGAAGGCGTCTTGAATGCCGCGGAAATCAAGCCAGACATGCGATAGCTGATGGGTAAACAGAGGGCCGGAATACAGATAATCGTAGCCATAGCAACGCAACCATGTGTAGGTGGCAGCCCACGCCGCGTAGCTGCTCTCGGGCAACGGATGGGTGGGCGAGCCAAGCGCCAGCACATACAGCAGCATCGCCTCGTCATAACCTTCCCATCTGAATTTCAGAAATCCGCTTTCGGGCTTCCAGCCATGCGTCACCGTGTCGCCGCCATCCTGAGCCCACTGCCAGTTGGCACGACGGTACAGCGCCTCCGCCAGCGTACGAATTTCCTGCTCACCCTCTGCCGCTCCTGAAAAATAGGTAGCAGCCAGCAATGCGCCCGCCAGCAGAAATGCGCTATCCACCGTCGACAGCTCGCACTGCCATGCCCGTCGGCCGCTCTGCATGTCGAGAAAATGGTAATAAAAACCCTGATAGCCAGTCGCGTCCGGCTCGGGCCCTTGCGGGCTGTTCCAGAAAAATCGTAGCGTGGCCAGGGTTCTGGCAATGGCGGTCGGCCGCGGCATGAAGCCACGTTCGACTGCAACCGGATAGGCAGCCAGAGCCAGCCCGGTGGCAGCAATGCTGGCGGGCCAATGCTGCGCATTCTTGTCGATCACCAGACCGTTTTCCGGATTGGCCTCATGCCAGAAATAGCTGAACGATTCATGCTGGAGCCGATTCATTTCAGCCTCGACGCTCGGTCCGCGACTAATAATCATCTGCGCTCCTCGAGGTTAATTGGCATCCTGCGCTGCGTCTGCCGCCGGGGCATCCAGGGCCGAACCGACGATAACCTGCGCCTCGGCCACGATATGCCGCAAATGATCGCTGCCGAGAAAACTTTCCGCATAAATCTTGTAAATATTTTCCGTGCCGGATGGGCGGGCCGCAAACCAGCCGCTTTTAGCCACGACTTTCACGCCACCAATCGGTGCATGGTTATATGGCGCCTGCGTCAACACGGACTCGATAGGCTCGCCGGCCAATTCATGCGTGCGCAGCTGCTGTGCGGAAAATTCGGCCAATCGCCGCTTTTGGACTGGCGTTGCGGACGCCTCGAAACGCTGCGCTACAGGAGTGCCGAACTCGTGCGTGAGATCGACGTAGGCATCGCCGGGATCGTGCTGCAGCCGCGCGCTGATTTCAGCCGCCAGCAGCGCCGGCACGATGCCATCCTTGTCCGTGGTCCACACCGTGCCGTCCTGCCGCAAAAACGAGGCACCTGCGCTCTCCTCGCCGCCAAATCCGAGCGACCCATCGAACAAGCCATCGACAAACCACTTGAAGCCGACCGGCACCTCCGCCAACTGGCGGCCCAGCCGGGCCGTCACGAAGTCGATCATGCGGCTGCTAACCACGGTTTTGCCGATACCCGCATGTGCCGGCCAGTGCGGTCGGTGCCGAAACAAATAATCAATCGCCACCGCCAGATAATGATTTGGCGGCAGCAAGCCGCTGCCCCGAGTAACGATCCCATGTCGGTCATGATCGGTATCGCACGCAAAAGCGATGTCGAACCGATCCTTGATGCCAAGCAGGCGCTGCATCGCATAGACGGAAGAAGGGTCCATCCGAATTTGACCATCCCAGTCCACCGTCATGAAGCCAAAGGTGGGGTCCACCTGATCGCTGACGATCGTCAGGCTCAAGCCATAGCGCTCGGCAATTCTGGCCCAGTAATGTACGCCGGCACCTCCCAATGGATCGACGCCCATGTGAATACCGGCGCCGCGAATCGCCTCCATGTCAATGATGCTGCCCAGATCATTGACGTAGGAGCCAAGGAAATCATGCCGATGGGTGGTGTCCGCATGCAGCGCCTTCTTCAGCGGGATTCTGACAACACCATCCAGCCTGGCTGCCAGCAATGCATTGGCCCGTGCCTCGATCCAGCCAGTGACGTCGGTATCGGCCGGTCCACCATTGGGCGTGTTGTACTTGAAGCCACCGTTGTCTGGCGGATTGTGCGAGGGCGTGATGACGATACCGTCGGCCATACCTGCGTGCCGCCCCTTGTTGTAAACCAGAATGGCATGCGACACGGCTGGCGTCGGCGTGTATTCATCTCCTTCTGCCAGCATCACTTCGACACCGTTCGCGGCCAGCACTTCCAGCGCGCTGGCGTAGGCCGGCTGCGACAGGGCATGGGTATCGATTCCGATGAACAATGGGCCATCGATGCCATGTTGCTTGCGGTACTGGCAAATAGCCTGGGTAATGGCCAATACGTGCGCTTCATTGAAGCCACACGTAAATGACGAGCCGCGATGGCCAGAAGTGCCGAACGCGACCCGCTGCGTGGGCCGCGATGGATCGGGCGTTTCCGCATAATAATCCGTGACCAATTTCGGCACGTTGACCAGCAACGAGCGTGGTGCCGGCTTGCCAGCCAGAGGACTGATTTTCTGCGCAGCCGCGACGGCTGCATCGCCCACGCTATCCATTTTTCCTCCGGTTTGCCCGATCGATTTGCGCATGCGCAGCCTGCGCCACGTGCTGCGGCTCAAATCCGAAGTGCTCCGCAACGATTTTGGCTGGCGCCGACAAGCCGAATGTATGCATGCCCAGCACCGTTCCTTCCAGGCCGGCATAGCGCTCCCAGCCGAAGCTGGACGCTTCTTCCACTGCCACCCGCGCACCGATTTCCGGCGGCAGCACACTGTCGCGATACTCCGGACTCTGGTGTTCGAACAATTCCCACGACGGCATGCTGACGACGCGTGCGTGAATCCCTTCGGCCTTCAATTGCTCATACGCCGCCACACACAAGGCCACTTCACTGCCAGTCGCCAGCAGCAATACCTGCGGCTTGTGCTGCGGTGCGTCGGCCAGCACATAGGCACCGCGCGCCGTGCCATCGGCCGCTGCATAACGATTGCGATCGAGAGTGGGCACCGCCTGCCGCGTCAACACCAGGCTGATCGGCCGGTCGCGGCACCCCATGATGAAGCGCCAGGCCTGCACCACTTCATTCGCATCTGCCGGTCGCAGCACAATCATTCCAGGCATGGCACGCAACGAAGCCAATTGCTCGATCGGCTGATGGGTAGGGCCATCTTCACCAAGGCTGATGGAATCGTGGGTCCAGATATACACGACCGGTGTTTCCATCATTGCCGACAGACGCAACGCAGCACGACAATAGTCGGTGAAAATGAAAAAACTGGCGGCAAATGGACGTAGTTGCGAAACACTCATGCCGTTGGCGATCGCGCACATCGCATGTTCGCGCACACCGAAATGGAAGTTGCGACCGCGATAGTCGTCCGCCTCGGCGAAATCCATTTGCGGCGGCTGGAAATTGCCGAAAACCGGGTCCTTCAAATCGGTTTTGGTCGAGGGTGCCAGATCCGCCGCGCCGCCCAGCAGCCACGGCACCTGCGCCGCAATCGCGTTGAGGACCACACTGGACGATTCGCGTGTCGCCATGCCTTTGGCATCGGCCGGGAAGTCCGTGACGCCGGCATCCCAGCCAGACGGCAAGTCGCGGCGCCGCATGCAATCGATCTGCTGCGCCAGGTCCGGGTATTGTTTGCGATACTCGATGAACATGCTTTCCCACGCCGCATGCGCGGCCGTGCCACGCTGACCGAAGTGCACAGCGAAATGCTGCGTTACGCCGGCTGGCACATCGAACTGCTTGTCGGGATCGCAACCATAGAATTCCTTCGCCAGCCGTACCTCTTCGGCGCCGAGGGCCTCACCATGCGCTTCGCGCGTATCGTGCTTATGGGGAGCGCCGTAACCGATGTGGCTGTCGATGACAATCAGGGTCGGCCGATCCAGTGTGTGCTCGAAGCTTTCCAGAGCGGATTCGATCGACCCCAGGTCGTTGGCGTCGACCACCCGCAGCACCTGCCAGCCATAGGCGATAAAGCGCGCCGCCACATCCTCGGTAAACGTGATGCTGGTCGGCCCTTCGATCGAGATCCGGTTGTCATCGTAGATCCAGCACAGGTTGGCCAGTTGCAGATGCCCGGCCAGCGATGCCGCCTCGCTGCTAATGCCTTCCATCATGTCGCCGTCGCCGCACAACGCATAGACACGGTAAGCGTAGAGATCGTAGCCAGGACGGTTGTAGGTGGCCGCCAACCAGCGCTCGGCGATCGCCATGCCGACACTGTTCGCCACGCCCTGCCCGAGCGGTCCGGTGGTGGCTTCGACGCCCGAGGTCCAACCATATTCCGGGTGACCGGTGCAACGGCTGCCGGCCTGGCGAAATGTTTTCAGGTCATCCAGTGTTACCGCCAGCCGATCCGCCTGTTGATAGCTTGCTGCGCTTGCCTTGACCCGGCACAGATGCAGCAGGCTGTACAACAAGGCCGATGCGTGGCCGACCGACAGCACAAAGCGGTCGCGGTTCGGCCATTCCGGATCCTGAGCATCGTAGTGCAAGAAGCGCTGCCATAGGCAATACGCCGCCGGCGCGGCATCCATCGGTGTGCCGGGATGGCCGGAGTTCGCCTTCTGCACCGCATCGATCGACAAGGTGCGCAGGGTATTGATGCAGCGCTGGTCGATTTGGGCCTGATCGATTTGGTCCTGTTCGCTCATGGCGCGTCTCCCGCTGCGACCGCCTGCCGTTCGCGTTCGAAAATGGCGGCCCAGGCGGCATAGCGGCTCGCGATCCTGGCGCCGGCCTGCTCACGCGTCGCCTGGCCGCTTGCGTAATCCTTGACTGCATCCCAGAAGCTGGTGCGGCCCACCGCGAAGCCGACATAGCCCGGCACCGTTGCCGCGGTCATCAGCCATTCCGTCACCTTTCGTTCGTCGGCGCCCCGCCCAAGCACGATGCAGCCGACTTCGGCGCGGCCGTCGCGGCGCGCCACGTCGACGATGCGCAGGCAATCCTCGCGCCGCTCCAGCCCTTCGATCTTCCATATGTCGGGCTCGACCCCGGCCTCCTGGAGGGCGCGAATCGCACGCAGCATCAGCTGCGGACGGACTTGGCGGTCGTAAGCATCCTTATCGCCCTGCACCTGCTGCAATTGCGCCTTGGTGGCCGGCACCAGCAACTCGAACATGAAGCGCCGGCCGGCCTGATGGCAGGCCTCGGACAACTGTCGCAAGCGTGCCGACTGGCGCTGATTGAGTGCAGCATCGCCGTCCGGGTTGTAGCGCACCAGCACCTTCGCAAACGTCGGCTTGAAGGCGTCGATATGCGCAGCGAAATCCGCGCCGTATTCGAACTCGAATTCGTCCGAACCGCTCTTTTCGGTGGAGAGCGCGGTGGTATAGCCCTGTGCGATCGCATCCCTCAGGATAGCGGCGCCGAATTCCTCGTCCACCAGCAGGCCGGCATTGTCCTTGGAAACGCCATTGGCCAGCGCCTGCCTGAATCCTTCGTAAATGAGCTGCTTGCTGTCCGCCACCTTGTCATGCTGCTCTTGCGTGAGTGGCGGATGAAAGCCGAACATGCCGCTGACATACGACTGGCGATGATCGAACGGCAATACATAGAGCGTGTGGTTGTAGCCTAGGTTCATGATACCTCCTTGCGGAAATAGCGATAGCGCCGGATCAGCGCGTTGGTGGAACTGTCGTGCGCAAGGAGTGGCTCGTTGGTACTTTCCAGCTCCGGAATCGTGCGCTGCGCCAGGACCTTGCCCAGTTCGACGCCCCATTGATCAAAGGAATCGATGTTCCAGATTGCCCCTTGCGTAAACACGCTGTGCTCATACAGCGCCACCAGCGCACCCAGCGTCTGCGGCGTCAGGCGTTGGGCGAGGATGGTATTGCTAGGGCGATCTCCAGCCACCGTGCGATGCGGCACCAGCCGCTCCGGCGTGCCTTCGGCGCGCACTTCTGCGGCGCTCTTGCCAAATGCCAGCGCCTCGCTCTGTGCGAACAGGTTCGCCATCAGCAAGTCGTGTTGCTGTCCTAGCGGATTGAGTGGCTGGCAAAAGCCGATGAAATCACAGGGCGTCATCCGGGTTCCCTGATGCAGCAGCTGATAAAACGAATGCTGGCCATTGGTGCCCGACTCGCCCCAGATCACCGGCGCGGTCTGATAGCCGACCTGCTGACCATCCTGCGTCACGTGCTTGCCGTTGCTTTCCATCGTCAACTGCTGCAGATAGGCCGGGAAGCGCTTCAGGTATTGCGCGTAGGGCAGTACCGCCACTGTGCTCATGCCAAAGAAATTGTTGTTCCATAGCGCCAGCAAGCCCATCAGCGCCGGCAAATTGCGTTCAAATGGCGCGTTGCGGAAATGCTGGTCCATGGCATGCATTCCAGCCAGCATCGCATGGAAATTTTCGGGTCCGACCGCGATCATGGTGGACAGCCCGATCGCCGAGTCCATCGAATAGCGACCACCGACCCAATCCCAGAAACCGAACATGCGGGTGGGATCGATGCCGAACCGCGCCACCGCCTCGGCATTACTCGACACCGCAACGAAGTGCCGCGCCACCGCTTTCTGATCGCGCAATTTTTCCATACACCAGGCGCGCGCGGCATGGGCATTGGTCAAGGTTTCCAGGGTGCCGAAAGTTTTGGAGCAAATGATGAACAGCGTTTCTCCCGCATCGCATCCGTCAAGCGCCTGCACCAGGTCGGTGCCGTCGACGTTCGACACAAATCGAAAGTTCAGTTCGCGCGCGCTGTAATGCCGCAGCGCTTCATACGCCATCACCGGTCCCAGATCCGAGCCGCCGATACCGATATTGATGACGTTACGAATACGCTTGCCGCCATAGCCACGCCATTCGCCGTCCCGTACCTGGTTGCTGAACAGCGCCATTTGCTGCAATACCGCGTGTACCTGCGGTACGACATCGACGCCATCGACCATGATGCGTTCGTCGGCACTTGCCCGCAGCGCCACATGCAACACCGCACGCTGCTCGGTGACGTTGATCTTGTCGCCACGGAACATCGCGGCGATCCGTGCGCGCAAGTCGCATTCCTCAGCCAGCTGCAGCAACAGTTGCAGCGTCTCGTCGGTCACACGGTTTTTTGAATAGTCGAGATACAGGCCGGCGCCTTCCGCCACAAAACGTTCGCCACGCGCGGCATCATCGGAAAACAGCTGGCGCAGATGCAGATTGCGGATCATCTGGTGGTGCGCCACCAGGGCTTGCCAAGCGGGACGTTCAGTCAGCAGCGGTGCCGCACCAGCAGTAGTAGCTGTCACGATTGCACCTTCATGCCGGCAGCTCCCTGCAACTGCTCGCTTTTCGAGGAGATGCCAGCCAGCAGATCTTTCCATGACTTGTCGAAAGCCAGTGCACCCTCGCGCTGCAGCTGTTCGGCCAAGCTCATGTCATTAATCCCGGAGCGTACAAACTTGTCCAGCATCCCTTCCCACTCGCCGGCGGCCGCAACATCCGCCGTCATCGGATTTTTCACCTGGCCATGCTCGGCAAACGCCAGCAAGGTTTTTTCCGGCATGGTATTGATGGTGTCCGGTGCCGCCAGCGCTTCTATGTAAAGCGTATCCGGCGCCGCCGGGTCCTTGGTGCCCGTGCTGGCCCACAACAGGCGCTGCTGCTGCGCGCCTGCCGCAGCAAGCTGGCGCCAGCGCGGCGAGGCGAGCACATCGTGGTAGGCAAGATAGGCACGCTGGGCAATCGCGATCCCAAGCCGGTTCTGCAATTGCGGCGCCACCTTGTCTTTCACCGCCACATCCCAGCGGCTGACAAAAATCGACGCCACCGAAGCCACCTTGGGGTCCAGACCCGCCGCCAAGCGCCGCTCGATGCCACGCATATAGGCGGCGGACGCTGCCAGATACTGCTCACGCGAAAACAGCAGCGTGACATTGATCGGCACGCCCTGGTAGATCGATTCTTCTATGGCCACCAGCCCGGCGGCGGTACCGGGAATCTTGATGAACAGGTTGGGCCGCGCGGCGCGCGCATGCAAGGCGAGCGCCGCCTGGATAGTGGCTTCGGCCCGGTCGGCCAGCAGTGGTGACACCTCCAGCGAGACCCAGCCGTCGACGCCATTCGTCCTGTCGTGCACCGGGCGAAACAGATCGGCCGCCTGCGTCAGGTCTTCCAGCGCCAGCTCGAAGAACATCGCCTCACTGGCCTTGCCTTCCTGTGTCTTGCGGCGAATCGCATCATCGTAGAAGTTCGTGTCACCAATCGCTTTCTGGAAAATGGTCGGATTGGACGTCAGGCCGGTTACCGCCAGCTCGTCGATGTAACGGCGCAAAGTGCCGTCGGTGACGATTTTGCGGGTGATGTTGTCAAGCCACAGACTCTGACCGAGTTCGTGAAGTTCTTGCGCTGCATTCATGATTGGCTCCAGGCGCGCGCATCCGTCGCGCCGAAAAATAGGGATAATTCGCACTGTGCCAAATCGCCAATACGCTCGATCGTGATATCGGCCGGCGGATAGAGCGCGGCATTACGGGCGTCCAGCGCGTAATGCCCCTGGCGCGGGAACACGGTGCATAAGCACGTGCTCATTTCCTTCTTCATCACCGCCAGAATGCGAAGCTTGTCATCCACCATCACGTAATGACGGGCCGGGTAGCGCGCCTGCACCGCATCCAGCATTTTTTCCTTATGGATGTAAATCAGCACGCGCCCTTCGACGGCGTCCCACAAGCCGGAACGCTGCACCTTGCGCGGCTGGAATACGGCATCGCCATCCGACAGAATGACGGTGCGGCCCCAGTGCCGCACATGCGCCAGCGCCTGCAACGCATCGGGATACAGGCGATCGGCAAACGGATAATCCAGCAGGAATCCGGACATCAGCAGCAACGCCGGATCGTTCAGGTCGTTGCTGCGATAGCGTTGCAGCGCGCCCAGGTAATCGGCATACCCCAGTTCAGCGCGCAGTTCCTCGAAGATATTCCAATAGCGGCGGGCATTGTCGCTGCCGAACTGACGCACCAGGTGTTGCTGCAGATCAGCGGCGACGCGGTCGTTGTCGAGCAGCGTGTTGTCGACGTCGAACAGGAAGACGATGTTTTCCGGTGCGCTCATGCGGACGCCTCATGTGCCATCGGGTTATGCCAGCCACCGTCGCGCTCGATCAACTGCCCAGCCTCCTCCGGACCCCAGCTATTCACCGGGTATTCGATCGGCTCCGCGCTGCTGTCCAATGCTGGATCAATGATGCGCCACGCCTGTTCGACGCAGTCATCCCGCGTAAACAAGGACGGGTCGCCGCGCAAGGCATCGCCGAACAGGCGCTCGTAAGGTGTCATGTCGTCGCCCGCATCGCGTTGCGCGATCAGTTCAGTGGCCTGGCCAACCATTGCCACACCGGGCAGCTTGATGCGTGCGCCGAGGGAAATGCCGACATCCGGGCTGAAACGGAAACGGAAATAGTTCGACTGGTTCTTCTTCATCGGATCGAACACCGGCTGTGGCAGGTGCTTGAGCTCGACCAGCACTTCCATCGCCGTCACCGGCAACTGCTTGCCGGCGCGGATATAGAACGGCACGCCAGTCCAGCGCATGCTGTCGATATGCAGGCGAACGGCGGCGAAGGTTTCGACCCTGGAGTCAGCCGCCACGCCCTTCTCTGTACGATAACCGCTGAACTGGCCGCGCACCACCTCCCTCGGATCGAGCGGGCGGACGGCACGCAGCAGGCGCAGTTTTTCATCGCGCAGAATATCGAGGCCACGGCCGACCGGCGCATCCATCGCCAGCAAGGTCATTACTTGCAGCATGTGGTTTTGCACGACATCGCGCAGCGCGCCAACCTCTTCGTAGAATCGCCCGCGGCCTTCCACGCCGAAATTTTCGGCCATGGTGATTTGCACGCTGGCGACGTGGTCGCGGTTCCAGATCGGTTCAAGAAAGGCGTTGGAAAAGCGGAAATACAGCAGATTCAGCACCGTTTCCTTGCCGAGATAATGGTCGATGCGGAAAATCGCCGATTCGGGAAACGACTGATGCAGCGTGGCGTCCAGCTTGGTGGCGGAAGCGAGATCGCGCCCGAATGGCTTCTCGACGATGATGCGCGCACCCTTGCCGCAGCCCGATTGCGCCAATCCGCGCGCGACCGGGCCGAACATGCTGGGAGGAATCGCCAGGTAGTGTACCGGCCGTACCGCGTCGCCCAGAGCCCGCCGCAGGCGTTCATACGTGGCGTCGTCGCCATAGTCGCCATCGACATAGCGCAATTGCGCGCATAGCTTGCCGCAAGCATGGTCATCCAGCTTGCCATGTTCCTGCAGGCTGCTGCGCACGCGCTCGCGCAGACGTTCCAGACTCCAGCCGGAGCGGGCAATGCCGATGACCGGAATCTCCAGCTGGCCACGCTGAACCATGACCTGCAGCGTGGGAAAAATTTTCTTGTAGGCCAGATCACCGGTGGCGCCGAAGAAGACGAAGGCGTCGGATTGAATATCCGTCATTTTCCGCGCTCCGCTTGTTCGATATGGCCGCCAAACTGATAGCGCATCGCTGAGAGCACCTTGTCGGCAAAATCGGCGTCGCCGCGCGAACTGAAACGCTCGAATATGGCGGCGGAGAGGATTGGCGCCGGCACCGCGGTGTCAATCGCCGCCGTCAGCGTCCAGCGCCCTTCGCCTGAATCCGAGACGCGGCCGGCATAGTTCGTCAATTCCGGATTGGCATGCAAGGCAGCAGCGACCAAGTCCAGCAACCAGGAGCCGATGACGCTGCCGCGACGCCAGACTTCGGCGATGTCGGGCAGATTCAGTTCATACTGGTAATGTTCGGGATGACGTAACGGCGCCGTTTCAGCATCGACGCTGCGCGCCCGCTTGCCGGCATTGGCATTGCTCAGAATATTGAAGCCCTCGGCATACGCGGCCATGATGCCGTACTCGATGCCGTTATGAACCATCTTGACGAAATGGCCTGCGCCCGCGTTGCCGCAATACAGGTAGCCCTGTTCGGCCGACGCGCTCGGGCCGCTGCGTCCGGGCGTGCGCGGTGCGTTGCCGGCGCCTGGCGCCAGCGCCGCCAGGATCGGATCAAGATGGCGCACGGTTTCGGCTTCGCCTCCGACCATCAGGCAATAACCCCGCTCCAGTCCCGCCACGCCGCCGCTGGTGCCGACATCCACGTAATGAATGCCTTGCGGGCGCAAGGCGGCGCTGCGCCGGATATCGTCGTGATACATCGAATTGCCGCCGTCGATCACGATATCGCCGGCCGCCAGCAGCGGCGTCAGCGTCGTCAACACCTCGTCCACGACCGCTGCCGGCACCATCAGCCATAGGGCGCGCGGCGGTTCCAGAGCGGCCACCAACCCCGCCGGAGAATCGACACCGACCGCGCCATGCGCCGCCAGCACCGCGACCGCAGCCGGATGCGCATCGTAGACGATGCACTGGTGGCCGGCTTTCATCAAGCGCTGCGTCATGTTGGCGCCCATCCTTCCCAGGCCGATCATGCCGATTTGCATCTTGACTCTCCTCTATGGTTGCGCATCCTGCTGTTTCGGTCCGCGCCGGATCCGCAATTCAACTGCGTGCAGTTGCCGGTCGTCCATCAGCGGGATGGCCGGGTCACTTTGCGGCGTGCCGTCCACCGTCAACCATGTCCTGCCCGCCGCCACCCCCGATGGCGCGCCGGTTTGCAACACGCGGATCGAATACCAGGTTTCGCCATACCGATAACGCATGCGAAACCCGTTCCAATCCGCCGCCAGGCACGGCTCCAGATACAGCCGGTCAGCCACGCGCCGCAAGCCCAGGATCGATTCCGTCATCAGGCGCAGCATCCAGCCGGCCGAGCCCGAATACCAGCTCCAGCCGCCGCGGCCGATATGCGGCGCCAGCGCATACACGTCGGAGGCGACCACGTACGGTTCGACCTTGTAGCGTGCCATCGATTCCCTATCGAACGTGTGATTTACCGGATTGATCATCGACAACAGTTGCGTGGCACGGCTACCGTCGCCGAGCGCGGCAAACGCCATCACCGCCCAGATCGCGGCATGGGTATATTGCGCACCGTTTTCGCGCACGCCGGGAACGTAAGCCTGGATGTAGCCGGGATCCGGAGTCGAGGTATCGAAGGGCGGCGCCAGCAGCTTCAGCACGGCGCCATCAGGCTGGACCAGCTGCCGCCGCACCGCCTCCATCGCCAGATATGCACGAGCCGGCTCTGCCGCGCCGGAAAGTACCGCCCAGCTTTGGGCGATCGAATCGATCCGGCATTCGGCATTGGCACTGGAGCCTAGTACCGAGCCGTCGTCGAAATAGGCGCGTCGATACCAGGCGCCATCCCAGCCGTGCTGCTCGAGATTGCGCTGCAATTGCGCCGCTTCCGCCTGACAACGGCTGGCGAACTCGGGGTCCGCATGCGATTGGGCAAGCCGGGCAAATTGCAGCAGCACGTCGTACAGAAAAAAGCCAAGCCAGATGCTTTCACCCTTGCCTTCGATGCCGACCTTGTTCATGCCATCGTTCCAGTCGCCCG
>DATJCV010000080.1:0-6562 GCA_035497775.1 Burkholderiaceae bacterium
CGCATCAAGCTGGCCGCGCTGCCGCCGGAAGCCGAAGAAGCCAAGCCGGCCACCGCGCTGCTGGACCGGCAGCAGGCCTTTGGCTATACGCAGGAAGAGATGAAGCACATCCTGGTGCCGATGGCGATTGCGGGCGAGGAAGCGATCGGCTCGATGGGCAACGATTCGCCGCTGGCGGTGATGTCCGGCAAGGACAAGACGCTGTACCACTATTTCAAGCAGATGTTCGCCCAAGTCACCAACCCGCCGATCGATTCGATCCGCGAGGCGCTGGTGATGTCGTTGGTGTCCTTCGTCGGGCCCAAGCCGAATCTGCTGGATACCAACCACATCAACCCGCCGATGCGGCTGGAAGTGTCGCAGCCGGTGCTGGATTACGCCGACATGGCCAAGCTGCGCCATATCGCGGCGCATACCGGCGGCAAGTTCCGCTCGCATGAACTGAACATCTGCTATCCGGTCGCCTGGGGCAAGCAAGGCATCGAGGCGCGCCTGGCTTCGCTGTGCGCGCAGGCGGTCGATGCGGTGAAATCCGGCCATAACATCCTGATCATTTCCGATCGCCTGATGGACGCCGAGCAGCTGGCGATTCCCGCGCTGCTGGCAACCTCAGCGATTCACCAGCACCTGGTCAGCAAGGGCTTGCGCACTTCGACCGGGCTGGTGGTGGAAACCGGCTCGGCGCGCGAGACGCATCATTTCGCCTTGCTGGCTGGCTATGGCGCGGAAGCGATCCATCCGAATCTGGCGATGGATACGCTAGTTGCCATCGCGCCTCAGCTGCCAGGCGGGATCACACCGGAACAGGCGATCCAGCACTTCCAGAAAGCCATCGGCAAGGGCTTGCTGAAGGTGATGTCGAAGATGGGCATCTCGACCTACATGTCGTATTGCGGCGCGCAAATTTTTGAGGCGATCGGCTTGAACAAGTCGCTGGTCGACAAGTACTTCAAGGGCACCGCTTCCAACGTCGGAGGCATCGGCGTGTTCGAGGTGGCGGAAGAAGCCCTGCGCCTGCACCGCACTGCCTTCAGCGACGATCCGCTGCTGCGCCATGCGCTCGACGCCGGCGGCGAATATGCTTTCCGCGTGCGCGGCGAGGAGCACATGTGGACCCCGGACGCGATCGCCAAGTTGCAGCATTCGGCGCGCTCCAACAACTTCAGCACCTACAAGGAATACGCGCAGATCATCAACGACCAGTCGCAGCGCCACCTGACCTTGCGTGGCCTGTTCGAATTCAAGTTCGATCCGGCGCAAGCGATCCGGCTCGACCAGGTCGAGCCGGCCAAGGAAATCGTCAAGCGCTTTGCCACCGGCGCCATGTCGCTCGGCTCGATCTCGACCGAAGCGCACACTACGCTGGCGGTGGCGATGAACCGCATCGGCGGCAAGTCGAATACCGGCGAAGGCGGCGAAGACCCGAAGCGCTATCAGCAGGAGTCGAAGGGCATCCCGATCCGCTCGGGCGAAACGCTGGCCTCGGTCCTGGGCGAAGGCCGGGTGGTGATCGATACGCCGCTGCAGGAAGGCGATTCGCTGCGCTCGAAAATCAAGCAAGTGGCATCCGGCCGCTTCGGCGTCACCGCCGAATACCTGATGTCGGCCGACCAGATCCAGATCAAGATGGCGCAGGGTGCCAAGCCTGGCGAGGGTGGTCAACTGCCGGGCCACAAAGTCTCCGAGTACATCGCCGAGCTGCGATTTTCGGTGCCCGGCGTCGGCCTGATTTCGCCGCCGCCGCACCACGACATCTATTCGATCGAGGATCTGGCGCAACTGATTCACGACCTGAAAAACGTCAATTCAAAAGCTTCGATCTCGGTCAAGCTGGTGGCCGAAGTCGGCGTCGGCACGATTGCCGCCGGCGTCGCCAAGGCGAAGTCGGACCACGTCGTGATCGCCGGCCACGATGGCGGCACTGGCGCGTCGCCTTTGTCGTCGATTCGCCATACCGGCTCGCCGTGGGAAATGGGCTTGGCCGAAACCCAGCAAACGCTGGTGCTGAACGGCTTGCGCAGCCGCATCCGGGTGCAGGCCGACGGCCAGATGAAGACCGGGCGCGACGTGGTGATTGCCGCGCTCCTAGGCGCCGATGAAGTCGGCTTTGCCACCGCGCCGCTGGTGGTCGAAGGCTGCATCATGATGCGCAAATGCCACCTGAACACCTGCCCGACTGGGGTCGCCACGCAAGACCCTGTATTGCGCGCCAAGTTTTCCGGCAAGCCGGAGCACGTCGTCAATTATTTCTTCTTCGTCGCCGAAGAAGCGCGCCAGATCATGGCCCAACTCGGCATCGCCACTTTCGATGAACTGATCGGTCGCAGCGACCTGCTGGACAAGTCGGCCGCGATTAGTCACTGGAAGGCCCAAGGGCTGGATTTCAGCAAGATTTTTCATCAGATCGATAGCCCGGCCGCACGCCATCAATGCGAAGAACAGGATCACGGGCTGGAGAACGCGCTCGACCACAAGTTGATCGCGCAAGCCGCACCGGCGATCGAGCGTGGCGAAAAGGTTTCCTTCATTTCGCCGATCAGGAACCGCAACCGCACCGTCGGCGCGATGCTGTCCGGCGTCGTGGCGAAAAAATACGGCCATGCCGGCCTGCCGGACGACACCATCCACATCCAGCTGCACGGCACCGCCGGCCAATCGGCCGGCGCCTTCCTGGCGCATGGCATCACGCTCGATCTGGTCGGCGAAGGCAACGACTACGTCGGCAAGGGATTGTCGGGCGGGCGCCTCATCGTGCGGCCGAATACCGAGTTCCGCGGCTGGGCGGTGGACAACATCATCGTCGGCAATACCGTGCTGTATGGCGCCACGGTTGGCGAAGCGTTCATCAACGGCGTCGCCGGCGAGCGCTTTGCGGTCCGCAATTCGGGGGCGATCGCGGTGGTCGAGGGCAGCGGCGACCATGGTTGCGAATACATGACCGGCGGCACCGTGGTGGTGCTGGGCCGTACTGGACGCAACTTCGCGGCCGGCATGTCGGGTGGAATCGCCTATGTGTACGACCCGGACGGCGATTTCGCCAGCCGCTGTAACCTGGCAATGGTCGATCTGCAGCCGGTGCCGGCCGC
This sequence comes from Burkholderiaceae bacterium, assembly GCA_035497775.1. Taxonomy (GTDB): domain Bacteria; phylum Pseudomonadota; class Gammaproteobacteria; order Burkholderiales; family Burkholderiaceae_D; genus DATJCV01. Next base: position 3,087 of record DATJCV010000080.1, read on the forward strand.
CGCCGAGCAGGAAGCGGCGGGTGAACGGTCGATCTGGCACGCCGTCCAGCGCGGCGCCGAAGCGCAAACGCATGAATGGATCCTGAAGCATTTGATCGAGCGTCACTTCAAGCATACCGGCAGCACGCGCGCGCGCAATCTGCTGGACGACTGGGCCAAGGCACTGCCGAAATTCGTGATGGTATTCCCGACCGAATACAAGCGCGCGCTGGCCGAGCTGAACGCCGGCGTCGATGAACAAGAACTGGAAGAAGCTGCCTGAAGCGCTGCGCCATGCGTCACCGCACACGAACTCACTGAAAGAACGCGATGGGAAAAATTACCGGATTCCTCGAATATGCGCGGCAGGCGGAAAGCTACCTGCCGATCGCCGAACGGATCACCAATTTCAAGGAATTCGTGCCGCGCCTGTCCGACGCCAAGGCCAAGATCCAAGGCGCGCGCTGCATGGATTGCGGCACGCCATTTTGCACCACCGGCTGCCCAGTCAACAACATCATTCCGGACTGGAACGATCTGGTGTATCACGGCAACTATGAGGAAGCGCTGGCAACGCTGCATTCGACCAATAATTTTCCCGAATTCACCGGCCGCGTCTGCCCGGCGCCATGCGAAGCGGCCTGCACACTGAACATCAATGCCGACCCGGTCGGCATCAAGTCGATCGAGCACTACATCATCGACAAGGGCTGGGAAAACGGCTGGGTCGTGCCGCAGCTGGCCGCGCGCCAGACCGGCAAGAAGGTCGCGGTCGTCGGCTCCGGTCCGGCCGGCTTGGCGGCGGCACAACAACTGGCGCGCGCCGGCCATGCGGTGACGGTCTTCGAAAAAAATGACCGGGTCGGCGGTCTGCTGCGCTATGGCATCCCCGACTTCAAGCTGGAAAAATCACACATCGAGCGTCGCGTGGCACAGATGCAGGCCGAAGGCGTGGTGTTTCGAACCGGGATACTGATCGGCACGGAATTTCCGGCGCATGTGCCGAATGGTTCCAAACACACCATCGCGCCGGAACAGCTGCAGCAGGAATTCGACGCCGTGATCATCGCCGGCGGCGCGGAAAATCCGCGCGACCTGCCGATTCCCGGGCGTGAACTGAAAGGCGTGCATTTTGCGATGGATTTCCTGCCGCAGCAAAACAAGGTGAATGCCGGCGACAAGGTCAAACACCAGATCAGCGCGGCCGGCAAGCACGTCATCGTGATCGGCGGCGGCGATACCGGCTCCGACTGCGTCGGCACCTCGAACCGGCATGGCGCGCTGTCGGTCACGCAATTCGAACTGCTGCCGCAGCCGCCGCTGCATGAAAATAAGGAATTGGTCTGGCCCTACTGGCCGCTCAAGCTGCGCACCTCGTCGTCGCATGAAGAAGGCTGCCAGCGCGACTGGGCGGTGACCACCAAGCGGCTGGAAGGCAAGAATGGCAAGCTTGAAAAACTGATCGCCGCGCGCGTCGAATGGCAGGACGGCAAGATGGTCGAGATTCCGGACAGCGAATTCGAGATGAAAGCCGACTTGGTATTGCTGGCCATGGGCTTCGTGGCGCCGGTGCCGCAAATGCTGCAAGCCTTCGGCGTCGAGCAGGACAAGCGCGGCAATGCCAAGGCGACGACCGATGGCGCCGGCTGCTACCAGACGTCGGCCGCCAGGGTGTTCGCCGCCGGCGATATGCGGCGCGGCCAGTCGCTGGTGGTGTGGGCGATCCGCGAGGGCCGCCAGTGTGCCCGGGCGGTCGATGAATTCCTCATGGGCAGCTCCCTGTTGCCGAGATAGCGGATCGTTCCGCCCGGCTCGCAAACCGGGACAGTGCTCGCCGGTACGGCCAGGCGCAGGACCGTGCGGTTGATCCGGCTGCCGTTGGCGAGAGCTGGCGATGGGCGTCGAATGTTTTCCGAGGCGATCATCGCTGCTGCCGCGCTGAACGCACGTGCGGGCCAAATTTGCTGCATCGCACGGTATAGCGGATTTTTCTTTTGCGGTAGGAGAATCTCTCGCGCATCTGGCTGGCGTCAATGGTTGGTGCATTCGCGTTGCCGCTGTGCACCGGCTCCATGCGCGTGCGGCCATTCCATCTATATAATGGCGGTTTTCTTAATTTCCTTACCGCCAACTCCCGTGGCTGCAGATTCCTCTTCTTTTGTCGAGATAGACAACCTCAATTTCGGTTATGGCGAACGCCTGATACTGAGTGGGTTGACTATGCGCTTTGCGCGCGGCCAGGTGGTGGCCGTGATGGGCGGTTCCGGCTCCGGCAAGACCACGATTTTGCGGCTGATCGGCGGCCAGTTGCGGCCCCAAAGCGGGACGCTGAAGGTGGCCGGACAAGAAGTGGCTGCGCTGGATACGCGCGAGCTGTATTTGTTGCGGCGCAAGATGGGAATGTTGTTCCAGCAAGGCGCACTGTTCACCGATCTGACCGCGTTTGAAAATGTTGCCTTCCCGTTGCGCGAACATACCGATCTGCCGGAAGAGTTGCTGCGTGATCTGGTGCTGATGAAGCTGCAGGCGGTCGGCCTGCGCAACGCCGCGCATTTGAAACCGGCCGAAGTCTCGGGCGGCATGGCGCGCCGGGTGGCGGTGGCGCGTGCGATCGCGCTCGATCCGCAGCTGATCATGTACGACGAGCCGTTCGCCGGCCTCGACCCGATCTCGATGGGCGTGACGGCCAACCTGGTGCGCACCCTGAATCAGGCGCTGGGCTCGACCTCGATCCTGGTGTCGCACGACGTCGACATGACGTTTTCGATCGCTGATTACGTCTACCTGCTGTCGCACGGGAAAATCGTCGCGCACGGCACGCCGCAGCAGATGCGCGGCTCCGACGACCCGTTCGTGACGCAATTCGTGCGCGGCGAAGCCGATGGTCCGGTGCGCTTCCATTACCCCGGCAAGTCGCTGGCAGCCGATCTCGGCCTGGAGGCGCAGCCATGATCATCGATCTGCTGGCGGCGCTGGGCAACTGGGTGCGGACGACGCTGGCCAATCTCGGCTATGCGATGCGCCTGCTGTTTCAAGTCTTGCGCGCCTCGGCCGGCCTGTGGCGGCGGCCGCGCCTGATTACCGATCAAATTCACTTCATCGGCAACCATTCGCTGCTGATCATCGCAGTGTCCGGCTTGTTCGTCGGTTTCGTGCTGGGCTTGCAGGGTTATTACACGCTGAACCGCTACGGCTCGGAACAGGCGCTCGGCTTGCTGGTCGCATTGTCATTGACGCGCGAGTTGGGGCCGGTGGTGACGGCGCTGTTGTTTGCCGGCCGCGCCGGCACTTCGCTGACCGCCGAAATCGGCTTGATGAAGGCGGGCGAGCAGTTGGCAGCGATGGAAATGATGGCGGTCGATCCGCTGCAACGCGTGCTGGCGCCGCGCTTCTGGGCTGGGGTGGTGGCGATGCCGGTGCTGGCGGCGATTTTCAGCGCGGTCGGGATTCTGGGCGGTTACCTGGTGGGGGTGCAGCTGATCGGCGTCGATGAGGGC
>DATJCV010000081.1:0-10653 GCA_035497775.1 Burkholderiaceae bacterium
CAAAGCCGACCAATTGCATGCGCCCCGGCACGCGTTCCGAGAATGTCGGCAATAGATATCTGGCTTCCAGATTCAGCACATAGCCCTGGTCGCCATAGGCTTCGCCGGCCGGATACGCGCGCACGCCACTGGCACCGCCCAGTCCGATCTGTTCGGAAATGTCGAGATTCTTCGAAGCGAACTGCGCATTGATCGCGGCATACAGCGAGGTGCTGGCCGTCACGCTCTGCAGCCGCATCGCATTGATGGCCAGCTTGTCGAAATGGCCGTTGCTGCGCAGCGTTGCCGCGTCGGTGGCGAGCGCCGCCGGGCTGCGGATGTCGATGCGACCGGAAGCCCAGGTCAGCGCATACTGGCTCAATCCGCCGCCACCCAGGCCGTCGCGCTGGTCGCCAGCCAGGCTCAGCATCAACACGTCGGCTTTCTTGTCCGTGACGGTCGAGGTCGCATCGACCTTGTCCTGGAACGATTTGAAATCGTAGTTGAGCAGAACGGACAGGTTGCTGCTGCGCGAGCGGATCAATGGCAGGGCGCCATACAGGCTGGCGATGTCGGCCGTGCCATTGGCCTGCAGGCTGTCGAACTCCTTGCCCAATCGGTATTTCATGCTGGCATAGGCCACGCCCACCTTGGCCTTGCTGATCTGCACTTGGTACGAGGCGCGGGCATAGTTCAAGCCGGAACCGGAAGTCAGCGCACGCAGGCTGGCGACGTCGCCATGGCCGGATGGGTTATTGAGGTTGAGCGTGGCGCCGATGCGGTTTTCGCCGGTGTAGCGGTTGCCGCTGTTGTCGGCGTCGAGGCTGCCCGTCACGCGCCGTCCCGGCGTCACGTCGACGATCAGGTCGGAGGCGCCGACCGAAGCGCCGGGAACCAGGGTCGATTTGACGCTGACGCCGGGAAGGTCGGACAGCAGCAACAGGCGACTTTCGAGCGGGGCAATCGCGATCGTGTCGCCGCCGTTCAAGCCGGCCAACAAGCCATTCGCCAGCGCATCGGACAGATTGGTTTGATTGCGCAGACTAACCGTGCCGTATTTGCCTTCGATCACGGCGATCGTCACGGCGCCGTTCTGAATGTCTTGTGGCGGCAGGTAGGCTTGCGCCAGGAAATATCCGTGCGTATGGTAATGCAGGGCAATCTTCGACGCCATGCCGCGCAAATCGGCGAGCGTCAGTTCGCTCTGCGGCCTGAACCCGGTTACGGCCAGCAGTTCGGCTTCGGGAAACACCTGTATGCCGGCCACATGCAGGCTTTTGACGATCAGCTTGGCATGGACATCTCCCGCTGCGGCCGGTGCGACCGATTCGGCGCCCTGCTCCAGGCGGATGTCGGGCGACGCCTTTGGTGGCGGCCCGGGCGGCTGCTCCCGTTCGATCTGCCGGCTCAGCGCACCGGCGCCAGGAGGGATCTGAGCCAGTGCGATGCCACAAACCACCAGACCCAACGACGGCAATACTCTTGAAAAAATCACATTCACGGGCCGTACTTTCAGTTGGAATTTCAATCCCCGAGGATAGTAGTTTCCCAACAGAAAGTGCCTGAGCAAACCTGAGCAAAAAGCGATGCAGAGCCTGCAGCCAAAGTAACCGCCAAATGGCATCCGCGATGCAGAGCGTGGCTCGAAAAAATGTTATCTCTGAATTTCGAATTCGTCGTAAAACCGATAGCCGACACCGCGCAACGTGGTCACCGGTAGTTGCAGGCCACAAGCCTGTTCCACCTTGCGGCGCAGGCGCCGCATCTGGGTGTCGAGCCGCCGCTGGTCGTAACTCCAGAAATTTTCGCCTAACGCGCGAACGATCGCCTCGCGGCTGACGATCTCGCCTCCAGTCGCCAGCGCCAAGAGTACCGTGTAATCCTGGGGGGACAGGGCAATGGGGGCAAAGCCGGGCGGGATCAACCGCGGCGGCGAAGCCGAAAGGCGCCAGCGCGGTGCGGCATCGGGAATGGCATACGGCTCCGCCTGAATGGGGGCGGCACGCTCGCGCTCAGTGACGTCACGCGCCACGGCGACTCGTATCTGCCCCGACTCCGACCAACGGGCTGACCACATGATATGGACAATCTGCCCGTCCTTGCGCACATAGCGGTTTTCAAAATGGCGCTGCAAAAAGCCGGCTTCAATCCTGTCGACCGCCTGCAAAGTCCTGGCGCGATCCTCATGGAACACGAAGTCGATCATCGGCTTGCCGATCATTTCCTCGGGGGCGTAACCGAAAATACGTTCGCCGCCGCCGCTGACTGAGACAAAATACCCCCGTTTGTCGACCACACAGATGGCGTCGAGCAGTAACTCCATGACGCTGGAGAGGGGCGCGTCGCCATTTTTTTTCATGTAAAACAACCGGGAGAAAAAGCGCGTGAGCGGGAGGGAACCAACGACGGATCTAAACGATGGGCGAGTCTATCAAATACCCCGTCGCAATCGGCTATTTAAGTTCATATTGGCGTTGTCATAAAAATGAAAGGTGTGCAAATGAAGAAAAACGGATCGCGTTGGCTACCAGTATGGCAATTACCCCTTGTATGGCGCATGCGCAAATTGTGTTGAATGTGCGCACGATTTCCCTGGCGGCGGCGCAGGAAGCAGCGCTGGATCAATGCCGCAAGAACGGTTTCGTGGTGACGGTGACGCTGCTCGATTGCCGAGGCCGCAGCAAGGTCATGCTGCATGGCGGCGACGCGAATTCCCATACGTCGAAACAGCCTGCGCAAGGCGTATACAAATACAAGCCTCACTACCCGCGTACCTCCCGGGGAGTACGACAGGCGCCTGACCGCAGATCCGAAATAGGTCGGGATTCTCAGTCTCGAAAACATGACCTCGATCGTGGGTGGGCTCCCGATCATGACCGGCAAGGGCCTGGGCGGCGATTGGCGTTTCCGGCGCTCCCGGCGGCCACCAGGACGCGGTGTGTGCGCAAGCCGGCATTGACCGCATCGCAAAAAGCCTCGGCGGAAGTTAAGCGCGGCCACCACACCAGTCCAGTATCGCCAGGCCTGTGTGGCGCTGCCGGTTTTTGTCGCGTGCCGTTACGCGGCAAGGGCGTCGGCCGCCAGTTGGTCGATCATATACTCCCAATGATGCAAGTCAGTGTCTGGGTTGGCGGAGTATGCCGAAAAATCGGCCGCTGTCGCTTTAATCTAGGGCGGGTTTGAAAATACCCCTCTAGTAATCGGGGCGACCCAGACTCTGGAATGCGGGTTTGGAGGCCGGAAACCGTGCTTGGTCGACGGTTCCGACTGCCGGTCATGTGCAGGAAGCCGCGCCGCGCGAAGCGGCTATTCCGGCCGTTCCGGCCGCTAATCGCCGGCCACCACGATGCAATTGCGGCCGCTGTGCTTGGCCTGGTAGAGCGCGTCGTCGGCACGACGCAACATGCGTTTATAGTCGGGATGGCCGTTGTGCAGCGCCAGGCCGATACTGATGGTGACCGTCAGCGTGCGTTCCTGCGGCAAGCGGAAACGTTCGGCGGCGACCTGCTGGCGCAGTTTTTCCGCAGCCTTGAAGGCGCGATCCTGGTCGACGTCGACCAGCAACAGCAGGAACTCTTCGCCGCCCAGGCGGAAAATGTAATCGCCGCCGCGGCTGCTGTTGGAGAGCAAAACCGCAACCTGCTGCAGCACCATGTCGCCTGCTTCATGGCCGTAGATGTCATTGACCTGTTTGAAGTGATCGATGTCGATCGCGATGACGGCGAAGCTGGCGCCGCGCTGTCGGGCGTAATTCACTTCCTTGCGCAGCACTACCGGCAGGAACTTGCGGTTCAGGAGACGCGTCAGGACGTCGCGCCCGGCTTCCAATTCGTTGTTCTGCTGGAACAGGGCGTCGAGATGGAAAGCGATGCTCCTGGCCTGCTCACGCAGTTCGCGCAGCCGCTGCACCCGCTCATCTTCGCCGGGGCGCGTGGGCAGGTCGAACACCGGCAGCAGCACCTCGTCGATATGGTCGAGCGCCTGCAGGATCAGTGCGGTTTCGCTGGCGCCCTGGAAGGCGTGCGCACCCTTGTGGCGGAACCACAGGCCGAACTCGCCGGAGCCGATGCGCGGCAGGCGCGAGGCGCCGTGGCCGACCGCCAGTTCGAACATCAGGTGGTTTTCCCAGTCCAGCAGCGCGGCCCGCTGACGCTCGCGTTCGGTGGCGACGTCCTGCACTACCGAAAACAGCCGGTAGGCCTCCGCCGCGCGCGAATTGCGGTCGTGGGAATTGGAATACGCCTGGCTCATGATTTCCATTGCCAGATCGATCACGTCAACCATCAAGCGGATGGCGTCGACGCGCTGGGCGTCCCCCAGCTCCAGGTCGGCGTCCAGCAGTTCGTGGAACTTGCGCTTCAGGCTGCGGGTTCCGCGCAGTACCAGGTACACCGGCACGTCGATGCGCGCATGTATCTCGCCGATCTGCATCTGCCGCGCGACTACCGGCTGCAAGTCGTCCTCCGGAGCGGCGGCAAATGCGCTCGCCACCCAGCGCTGCATGGAACCATGCAGCCGGTCTTTCACCTGGTCGTGCGACAGCAGCTTGGATGCCGCCGGATCTTGCAGCATCTGCTGGTAGAAATGGTCGGCCAGTACTTCGCGGTGCATCTCGGCCAGAATCCGCATACGCTGCAGCACGGGGCCTGGAAAGCGGCACAGCAGGCGTTGCCAATCGGTGGCCATCTGTTCAGTGGAAAGTCGGGGCATGCTGCGATCCTGTCGCCGGCGGGGCGTGTCGATTGAAGGTCGGGGAAATTTTTGCAAGCGGCATTCTAGTGCATAGCGCGGCAGCCGGCTTGGGCCGGGCGACTATCGGCTCTGGCCGTAGTCCACCGTCAGCGGCGCATGGTCGGAAAAGCGCGCCTCCTTGTAGATCGCGGCCCGACTGGCGGATCGCGCAATCCCGGGCGTGGCGATTTGGTAATCGATGCGCCAGCCGACGTTCTTGGCCCAGGCCTGGCCGCGGTTGCTCCACCAGGTGTAGGCGTCGCCGGTCGCATCCGGATACAGGGTGCGATAGACGTCGACCAGCCCGACCTCGTCGAACACGCGCGACAGCCAGGCGCGTTCCTCCGGCAGGAAGCCGGAATTTTTCTGGTTGCTCTTCCAGTTTTTCAGGTCGATCTGCTGGTGCGCGATATTCCAGTCACCGCAGATGACGATTTCGCGGCCGCTGTTTTTCAGCGCCAGCAGGTGTGGCAGGAAAACTTCCATGAAGCGGAACTTGGCTTCCTGCCGTTCCGGGCTGGAAGAGCCGGATGGGCAGTACAGCGAGATCACGGTCAGGTCGCCGAAATCGCATTCGACATAGCGTCCTTCGGCGTCGAATTCCGGGTTGCCGAAACCGATGATCACGTTTTTGGCCGGCATCCGGCTGTAGAGGCCGACGCCGGAATAGCCCTTCTTTTCGGCGTAGTGGAAGTAGCCGTGGTAGCCGGGCGGACTCAGGAATTCGGGCGTCATGTCGGTTTCCTGTGCCTTCAATTCCTGCACGCAGACGACGTCGGCGTCTTGCGCCGGCAGCCATTCGAAGAAACCCTTGCGGGCGGCGGAGCGGATGCCGTTCAGGTTGGCGGAAATGATTTTCATCGACATGGGCAAGTAAAAAGTCAGGTCGGCTAGGATACCCGATTGCTCCATTGCGGTGCGGCAAGGGTGTCACAGCGGCGGCGCATAAGCCCTAAAATAGTGCTGCCGCGCCGGCCCCGCCTGGCGCATTCCTATTCGTCCATCCACTACCGGGATCGATCTTGAGCAATTTGCGCCAACAATTCATTGCCTTTTCCGTCGCCGCCGGCGTGCTGCGCTTCGGCGAGTTCGTGACCAAGGCTGGGCGCACGTCGCCCTATTTTTTCAATGCCGGCCTGTTCAACGACGGCGCCTCACTCGGCCGGCTGGCAGATTTCTATGCGCGCACGCTGGCCGCTGCCGGGCTGGAGTTCGACATGCTGTTCGGTCCCGCCTACAAGGGCATCACGCTGGCTTCGGCCACCGCGGTGGCGCTGGCGCAGCAGGGCCGCAACGTGCCGTTCGCCTTTAACCGCAAGGAGGCCAAGGATCACGGCGAGGGCGGCAGCGTGGTCGGCGCGCCGCTGGCGGGACGGGTGGTGATCGTGGATGACGTGATCTCGGCCGGCACCTCGGTGCGCGAATCGGTCGACATCATCCGCGCTGCCGGTGCCACGCCTTGCGCGGTCCTGATCGCGCTCGATCGCATGGAACGTTCCGGCCGCGACGAGGCGCTGTCGGCGGCCTCCGCGGTGCAGGAAGTCAGCGCGTTGTACGGCATGCCGGTGATCGCGATCGCCAACCTGGATGATTTGCTGGAATACATCGCCGCGGCCGGTGCCGAGGCGCCATTGGCGCAGTTCGGACAGGCAGTGGCGGCTTATCGCCGGCGTTACGGTGTTGCCTAAACGACACAAAAAAGCTAGTTAATCGCTGTTGCCTGCCGGGAACCGAGCGGCTAGACTGGGGTTTGAGACGACCGTGCGTTTTTGCGCGGCTCAGGTCCGGTATGAGACCGCCGATAACCGACCACAGAATAAATATATGGCACCGATGAAACTGTCCAGCGGCGATCCGGCATGGAGCCACTTGGCGGCGATCTACGCGGTTCTGAGCGCCACCAACGAGGCCCTGCTGCACGCCACCACGACCGACGAGTTGTACCCGAAGGTATGTGAAGCGGCGGTCGAGAGCGGCAAGTTTTTGATGATGGCGGTGGCGATTCCGGACCTGGATTCCGGCCGCATCCGGATCGTTGCCAGCGCCGGCGCGCAATCCCGGCAAGTGAGCGTCGGGGTTGCGATTTCGGTGGTGGACGACGTGCCGTATGGCCAGGGGCTGGTTGGCATCGCCTTTCGCAGCCGGCGTCCCAGTTTCAGCAACGATTTCCTGAACGATCCGCGCACGGCGCCTTGGCACCAGATGGCTGCCAGTCAGGGAGTGCAATCCGGCGCCGCCGTGCCCTTGCTGCGAGAGCAGCGGGTGCTGGGCGTGCTGCTGTTCTATTCGGCCGAGAAAAATGCTTTCGAGGAAGAAACGCTGGGACTGATCGAGCGGATGGCGCGCAATATCGCCTTCGCGCTGCAGAACTTTGCGCGGGAAGAAGAACGCAAGCAGGCCGCGCAACAGCAGCGCCTGCTCGAGGCCAAATACCGCCGGATCCTGGAAACCATCGAAGACGCGTATTATGAAGTCGACCTGAAGGGCAGCATCGTCCAGTGCAACGGCGCCTTTGGTCGCCTGACCGGCTATTCCGAGAGCGAACTGGACGGTCAAAATTATCGCGAAATCCAGCCGCCCGAAACCGCGAGCCGCGTGTACCAGACTTTCAACACGGTGTATCGCACCGGCGTGCCAACCCCCAGCTTTGATTGGGAGATGCTGCACAAGAACGGCCATCTGGTCGTTGGCGAAGGCTCGGTGCAACTGGTGCGCGACGCCGCCGGCAAGCCGATCGGCTTCGCCGGCATCCTGCGCGACGTCACTGAACGCCGCCAGATCGAGCAGGCGTTGCGCGACAGCGAAGCACGCTTCCGGGCGCTGACCAACCTGTCGTCCGATTGGTATTGGGAGCAGGACGCCGAACTGCGCTACACCCGGATGGAAAGCCGGCATGCCACCAGCAGCGCGATCCAGCGCACCTTCGTCGGCCGCCGGCCGTGGGAAACCGAACTGGAAATGCATGCCCCGGGCGGCTGGCAGGCGCACCAGATGCTGCTGGAAGCGCACCAGCCGTTCCGCGACGTGATCATGTTCCGCCAGCTGGCCAACGATACCCCGTACTACATCAGCGTATCCGGCGAGCCGATGTTCGACCGCCACGACAACTTCACCGGCTATCGCGGCGTCTCGCGTGAAATCACCAACCAGAAAATCGCCGAGGCGCGCATCCAGCACCTGGCCACGCACGACAGCCTGACCGGGCTGCCGAACCGCGCGATGTTCAACCAGCTGCTGTCCCACGCGCTAACCGCCGCCCAGCGCTACCAGCGCCTGTGCGCGGTGCTGTTCATCGATCTCGACCGTTTCAAGTTCATCAACGATACGCTCGGCCACGTCGCCGGCGACCAGCTGCTGCAGGAGGTGACGCGGCGTTTCAAGAAGGCGCTGCGCGGCAGCGACGTGGTGGCGCGCCTGGGCGGCGACGAATTCGTGGTACTGATCCCGGAAATGAACGGCCCCGAACAGGCCACAACGGTCGCCCGCAAGCTACTGTCGGCGGCGATCAAGCCGGTGGTGCTGCTGGAGCGTGAATGCCGGGTCACCGCCAGCATCGGCATCGCGCTGTATCCGCGCGACGGCGAAGATGAGCAGACGCTGATGAAGAACGCCGACATCGCGATGTATTTCGCCAAGAGCGAAGGCAAGAACAATTACCAGTTCTATTCGAATGACATTACCTCGCAGACGCTGGAGCGGTTGACGCTGGAAAACAACCTGCGGCATGCGATGGCCAGGAACGAGTTCACCCTGCATTACCAGGCCAAGCGCGATCTGAAAAAAGGCACGATCACCGGTGTCGAGGCGCTGTTGCGCTGGGACAACCCGGAGCTCGGTTCGGTGTCGCCGGCGCAGTTCATTCCAGCCGCCGAGGAAACCGGGCTGATCGTGCAGATCGGCAAATGGGTATTGCGCACCGCGTGCCTGCAGAATATCGCCTGGCAGCAGCAAGGTTTGCCGGCGATCTGCATGGCGGTCAACCTGTCGGTGCGCCAATTCAGCGACGAGGACTTGTTATGCGACTTGGGCGAGATCCTGGCTGAAACCGGCATGGCGCCAGAGCTGCTGGAGCTGGAAATCACGGAAGGCATGGTGATCCAGAATCCGGCGCAAGCGGTCAAGCTGCTGTCCGCCATCAAGGCGCTGGGTGTGCGGCTGGCGATTGACGACTTCGGCACCGGTTATTCGTCGCTCGGCCAGTTGAAGAACTTCCCGATCGATACGCTGAAGGTGGACCGTTCCTTCATCCGCGATCTGGCCACCAATACCGAAGACAAGGCGATTACCGAAGCGATCATCGCCATGGGCAAGACCCTGTCCCTGACGGTGGTGGCCGAAGGCGTCGAAACCGAGGAGCAGGAAGCCTTCCTGCGCGCGCATGCTTGCGACGAGATGCAGGGCTATTATTTCAGTCGGCCGATTCCAAGCGACGAATTTGCGGAGCTGCTGCGCGCTCACGTGCCGCTCCCATCCTAGCGCGCGCCCAACGCGGCTGGCGGCGAGTCGAATGGCGGGTCGACCACCGCGGTGGTGGCGCTGCAGCGGCCCGATCTAAGCAAGGTGGTGTTTCCGACGGCCTGCGTTCAAGCCTTGCGCAATACTAGTGCCAGGCCGCCGATGGTGAAACTCATGGCCAGCAGCTCTTTCGCGGCCAGCGGCTCGCCCAAGACCACGGCGGCGGCCAGCACGCCGACCACCGGCGTCAGCAGGGTCGCGATCGACGCCGTGGCCGGCGGCAAGCGGCGCAGCGCCGCGAACCAGGTCAGGTAGCACAGCGCCATCGGCACCGCCGCCATGTACGCCATCAAGGCCCAGCCGCTGGGCGTCAGCGCCGCCAGCCGCGGCTGCTCGAACAACACTCCGTACACCAGCATCGGCGTACAGCCCAGCAGCAGTTGCCAGACCACGGCGCTCAACGGCGGCAAGGCTAGCGCGCCCAGGGTGACGGTGCCGAGCGCAAACAGCAGCGCCGCGCCCAACGCAAACAGGACGCCCGGCCACTGCCCGCCCGCCAGCCCCATGCCCGAGCCGCCAAACAGCAGCAGCAAGCCGGCCAGCGCCAGCACCAGTCCGCCCACGCTGCGCGCCGGCGGCCGCTGGCCCAGTAGCGGCCAGGCCAGCAGTGTGGCCCAGACCGGCATGGTATACACCAGCAAGGCCGCCTGGCCCGCCGCCAGCCATTGCAGCGCCAGCGTCGAAAACCCCATCCAGGCAAAGACATTGATAAAGGCGGCCGCCAGCAGCCGGCCATACAGCGCGCGCGGTACCGTCAGCCGCTCGCCGCGGCCCCATGCCAACAGCGTCAGCGCCAAGGCAGCCGCGAGGCCGGCGCCGCCGCGCGCGAACAGCGGCGGCCATTGGGTCAGCAGGAATTTCATGACCGGCCAGTTGAAGCCCCAGCCGATGGACGTGATGAGCAGGCACAGCAAGCCGATTGCGCGTGAGCTGAAGGCGGGCAAGGTGAATTCCGTCAGGTTGGTGGCGATCAGGAGAGGCCGGGCTTGACCCGATCGGTGCTTTTGTTTGTGTTGCCACTGGGTATGAATGGTAGCGTCTGCGGCAAAACGGCGCTGCTGCTGCCGCGCCGGCGCCGGGTTCGATTTGCGCTTTTCGTTTATCCTTTCATAAAATTGGCAGCAAGGCTTGCTGTCCTCGCCCTGATCAAACAAGGAATTGCATGAGCGATTTGCTCACTCGCCGGCTGGCGCTGTTGTCGTCGGCCGCCCATCGTCCGCTGCTGGCGCAGGGATTGCGCGGCGTCGAACGGGAAACGCTGCGGGTCGACCGCCGCGCCCAACTGGCATTGACGCCCCATCCGCACGCGCTCGGCGCCGCCCTGACCCACCCGCAAATCACCACCGACTATTCGGAATCGCTGCTGGAATTCATTACCCCGGCTGAGCCCGACATTGCCGACGTGCTGGCGCAGCTGGATGCGATCCA
>DATJCV010000082.1:0-13527 GCA_035497775.1 Burkholderiaceae bacterium
CTGCGATCATCCGGATATAGAGCGCTTCATCGACGCCAAACGCGGCACGAACGTCTTGCGGCATTTCAATCTCTCGGTATTGATCAGCGACGATTTCATGCAAGCGGTCGAGACGGATGAGCCATGGCCGCTGGTATTCCCGCTGGCCGGGCGGCCAGTGCCGTCAGGCGGCATGGTGTGCGAAAGAACCTGGTCCGGTTCAAGCATTCCAGAACCTTGCCTGGTGATGCGAAGCATTGCGGCGCGCGAGTTGTGGGACAGGATGCTGCACGCGGCGTTCGACTGCGGGGATCCCGGGATAGTTTTCATCGACCGCGTCCAGCGCGCCAATAATCTCTGGTATGCGGAACGCATCAGCGCGACCAATCCCTGTGGCGAAGTGCCGCTGCCGCCGCATGGTGCATGCAATCTCGGATCGATCAACCTGACGCAATTCGTCCAGGATCCTTTCGGCCAGCATCCGCAGCTCGATTGGAAAGGAATCGCCGAGGTCGCAGCCATCGCCGTCAGAATGCTGGATAACGTGATCGACATCTCGCATTTTCCCCTCACAGTGCAGGCTAGGATGGCGCACGCCTCGCGCCGTCTCGGGCTGGGCATCACCGGTCTGGCCGATGCCTTTGCCATGCTTGGCGTGCGCTATGGCTCGGATTCGTCGATGGAAATCGCGGATGCCATCATGCAGGCCATTTGCCAGACCGCTTATCGGACATCGGTGGCGCTAGCGCAGGAGCGGGGCGCATTTCCCGAATATCAGGCAGCGGAATACCTCGCAGGCGACTTCATGTTGTCCCTGCCGGACGACATTCTGGAATCAGCCAGGCAAAACGGTATCCGCAACAGCCATCTGACTGCGATTGCGCCAGCTGGCTCGAAAAAGAAGATGTGCTCAATACCCGTCCCATCGACCAGTTGAAATTGCTTCTTGCGCCGACACGGTGCGCTTATCGAGAGTCAGAATGTCGTGGTATGCCAAGTGGCGATTCCGCTCGCTATCTTGCTTGAACTGGGTGATGTCATGTTGGATTGCAATGAAATGTATGGTGGCGCCTTGAGCGCCAAACCGCGGCGTGAGGATTTCGTCCAGCGCCTCGCCTTGCCAGACATGTCCGGCAAAAACGGTTTGCCAAAGCTGTTTGTAGTAAGAGGTACCTTACCTTTCCGACTTTAAAATGAGCGGCGCGTGCCCGATTGTGTCTTTTGGCGCGTGGCCGCTTAAGTGGCTGAATGCGTCGTTGACCCGAATAATTTAGCCTGCTTCGTCGGTGATGGAGTCGCGTTGGCAGCAAACCCAAGGCTCGTGCCAGCAAGGACTGCTGGAGGGGTTGCCTAGTCTTCTCGGAAGCCGGTAGTTCAGGCATGGCCAGTTACCCTGCGCGCACTGATCTGGGTGCGATCATTACAGCAGTAATCGCATCGTTTTGCGGATCACGGACCATGTGAGCCGGACAGATACGAAGTGTCGTGACAGCTGTTGAGGATGGAATTCCCGGCTGGCCGATAATTATTTGTGTTGGATCAATCCAGGCAGCACTTCGACCTGACCATGTTTTCCATTTGCGTGCTATCAATTGTTATCGATGCCGCACGAGTGAGCAGAATGTCCATGGTTGATCAAAATGTTTTCGGCAATCAAGAAACTTTGATTCAGTCCCTTATTGCTACCATTGAACGCGGGCGACATCCGGTGCAGGTATTCGAGACGCACATATCCTGGGTTTTGGTTGCAGGAAAGTATGCGTATAAATTCAAGAAGGCCTTGCATCTGGATTTTCTTGATTTCTCCACGCTTGATGCACGCCATTTCTACTGTAAGGAGGAATGGCGGTTGAATCGCCGCCTGGCATCCGACATGTATCTGGGTGTCGTGGCCATTACAGGCAGTGCAACACACCCCGTCATCGGTGGGGGCGGTACCCCAATTGAGTATGCCGTCAAGATGCGGGCGTTTCCACAACGGGCGCTATGGAGTTCCCGCATCGAGAAAAATTGCCTTTCCGAAAGGGAAATTGACGACCTCGGGCGGACGCTCGCGAATTTTCACCAAGGCGCGGCTGTCGCCCCAAAAGAAAGTGCATGGGGCTCATGTGAGGCGTTACAGAAGAGCGCGAATGAAAATCTCGACCTGGCCATTTCCATGGCCAGGAATACCGAGGAAAAAAGAAAGTTCAGCGACTTAAAGACGTGGCACATGGCGCAGTTAAGGAAGTTGAGAACCGTCTTCGAAAAACGCAAGGCAGAAGGATCGGTCAGGGAGTGTCACGGGGATCTTCATAGTGGCAACATTCTTACCATTGACGATCAGGTAACGGTGTTCGATTGCATCGAGTTCAATGAAAGCTTGCGCTGGATCGATGTGATGAACGATCTTGCATTCATTTACATGGATCTGAAATTCCATGGCCTTCATGCACTTGCGGCAAGACTGCTCAATGGCTATCTTCAGATTGCCGGCGATTATGAAGGCCTGGCCGTGCTCCGTTATTACCAAATACAACGGGCATTGGTAAGGTGCAAAGTCAACTTGCTCCGGTCCCGGCAGTTGGAGGCGCACATGCAAGCCGCAACCCCGCATCAAACGCAAGCTGCGGAATACCTGGCGTTCTGTCTGCAGAACATCGGGCCGGCGCCGTCCGCGATCGTCATCATGCATGGCTATTCCGGTAGC
This sequence comes from Burkholderiaceae bacterium, assembly GCA_035497775.1. Classification (GTDB taxonomy): domain Bacteria; phylum Pseudomonadota; class Gammaproteobacteria; order Burkholderiales; family Burkholderiaceae_D; genus DATJCV01. The sequence goes on from DATJCV010000082.1 coordinate 2,669, forward strand.
GGAAAATCGGTTTTTTCCATGCAGCTGGTTGAAATCATTGGCGCGCTTCAGATACGTTCCGATGTGGAACGGAAAAGGTTGCTCGGGATAAGGCCGTCACCCGCGGGCACCGCTTCGCTGGAGAAAGGGATCTATGCTCGCGCGGCGACCCACGCGACGTATGATCGCTTGCGCATGCTGGCTCTATGTGTTGCAGATTCGGGCATGCCTGTCATTGTCGACGCGGCATTCTTGAAGCGGCAGCAGCGCAAGATATTTGAAGAGATGGCGATCGCGCTCGGTTTGCCATTCTTTATAATTGATATCCATGCCAGCGAAGCCACGCTGCAAGCACGGGTCGCCGGACGCGCGCAATTGGGGAATGACCCATCCGATGCCGGACTTGAAGTGCTGACTCATCAGCTTCAGCATTCCGAGGCGCTGTCCGATGATGAAAAAAAATACACAATTTGCATTGACTCTGATGCAGGTCTGGAACGAGGCCTGGTTCAAAAAGCATGCGAACCGATAATCGTTGCTCTGCGAAACTCCGCCGTGGATTATTCATGATATCGAATCACTCACCTGAGACGATACGTCCACAATCCTCTCTAGCTGGATGCCTTGCGGATTGCCTGCCTCAATTTTTCGATTGATTCGGTTAATGAGTTTTTCATTGCTTCCCAAGTCGTTGCGCTGGCGGCTTTTATCTCTTCCCAATTTTTTCGATAATCTTCAAGTCTTCTTCAAAGCCCGGTATTTGTTTTTCCAACCGCGTTTTCAAGTCGGCACTCGAGTTTTTTGCCTTGACGGCCAACGCGTCAATCTCGTTTCGTAGTTGGTCAATTTCTTGGCGTGTCGCTCTGAGGTAGTTTTTCCGCTCCGCCTGCGCGGCCTTGTCTGGTTCTTCCGAGGCAGGAGATGCCTTCTCCTGGGTATTTTCTCCGACCTTGGGCAGCGTTCCTTGATTTTTGTTGCAGCCTGCAAGGAGCGAAATAAAGATTACCAATACAGCCGTTGACCAGTTCATCATTTCCCCTTCGTCCAACCGCGATAAAAATCAGTTGTAAGAAATTCGGAGTATGTATTCATATTGCCGATTCATGCGGCCCTTCTTGTTCGTGCTCATGGTTGAAGCTCTCGGAGCGTTCCAATACGCAATTGGCTTGCGTTGAAGGTCATTCATTGCGGAAGCGGTACAGAGGGCAGGTGCCGCCACTTGAGCGGAATTGAGTTAAATCACATCGAGGTGTGTCATCCCCGATATGCTTCTTCATGCAGAGGTAATACAGGAGCAGTTTCAATGCTTCACATTGTTGCTGTGCGCCAATGACTAAGCAGACCGTTCTTCGCAACGTTTTTCCTCAGTTTTTCGGTATGTTTCTCCTTTAGAAATCCTGCCGCTCGGACGAATTCTTCGGCATTTTTTTACTTGGTTTTTGTTGGAAAACATCGTTACGCCGAGAATGGTGCAGCGCCATTCTAGCCCCCATTCACATGCATTGGAGCGCCCTTATGTCGAACGTATTGAAGGTGATAGAAGTACTGGCTGAGTCACCAATAAGCTGGGAGGATGCCGCCGCGATGGCGGTCACGAAGGCAGCCGAAACGGTGCACGGTATCAGGTCCATTTACATCAAAAATTTCGAAGCGCAGGTACAAAACAACAAAATCACCAGCTATCGGATTAACGCCAAGGTAACTTTCGTGCTTGACTAATACAAAATTCGCCACCAGTCGATCCTGCAATTTTTTCTTCGGTGAATGACGCTCCGTGGCGAAATTTTTGAGACGCCCGGCCCGACCATATCCCGCATGCGATGCAGGTACTGGCGAGATTCCAAAGATAATTATCTGATTGGCATCAGGGTTGCGAATGCCAAATGTCAAAGTCAAGCAAGTGCTGGTATCGCACAATCGATCTTTTTCCCGGGTATGCGAGAGCATCCTTGCATGTTGAGTGAGCGAAAGATCGATCTTGATCGGGAGCGTTACCATGGACCAATTGACTCAGGAATTTTTGCTGAACATCATCGACACAGCCAAAGATCTGACGCTGGCGACTGTGCGGCCTGATGGCTACCCACAGGCAACGACCGTCAGTTACGCCCATGATGGTTTGACGCTTTACGTCGGGGTTGGCAAAGCCAGCCAGAAAGCTGAAAACATTCGCCACAACAATAAGGTATCGCTAACGATCAACACCGACTATCAGGACTGGAATCAGATCAAGGGTTTATCCATGGGGGGCCTAGCCGAAATTCTCGCCGACCCCGGGGAAATCCGGCACGCCGCAGACTGCATGATCAGGCGTTTCCCGCAACTGGCCGAGTGGGCGGAATCCGGGCAGGGTAGCGATGCGGTGTTTTTGAAGATTACGCCGCAAGTCATATCGATACTGGATTATGCAAAAGGATTTGGCCATACTGATCTGGTAACGCTGTAGCGCGCAAGCGCATAGTGGCTATGCACGATATGGCTGCCGGACTGGGGCGGCGACGTGGTCTGTTTGCAGGGATTGCGATCGCGTTTGTGACCGCCCTATATGGAGTTGGATATATTGTTCTCGGCCCCAAGCTAGCTGTCTATCCAGTTTCGCGTAGTGAACTTGTCCAGAGCATCGTCGCGAGCGGCCGCGTCGAAACGCCGCTGCGGATCAATGTCGGCAGCCAGATCACCGGCACGGTGGCGTCCATTCCGGTTGCCGAAGGCCAGGCGGTACAGCCGGGGCAGCTACTCATCATCCTTGACGATACCGAAGCCAAGGCGGCAGTCGAGCAGGCACGGGCAATGGTTGCGCAGGCACATGCCCGCCTCAGGCAAATCCGCGAAGTCGGTTTACCCGCCGCACAGCAAGCACTGCGCCAAGCCGAGGTCAATCTGAAGAACATACGGCGCCAATACGAGCGGACACGGCAACTTCAGAGCCAAGGCTTCGTCGGACAATCGCAACTCGATGACACCCTACGCAATCTGGAAGTTGCCGAAAGCCAATTACGTGCCGCGCAGCTACAGGTGGCGACTAATGGTGCACAAGGCAGCGATTATCTGCTGGCAGAGACTGCGTTGGCTCAAGCGCAGGCGAATCTAGGCATGACGCTGGCAAGGCTCGACTACACGACTATCGAAGCGCCGGTCGACGGTACGCTGATCGCGCGCAACGTCGAACGCGGGGACGTGGTCCAACCGGGCAAAGTGTTGATGGTGTTGTCGCCCGCCGGACAGATACAACTGGTGGTGCAGATCGATGAAAAAAACCTGGCCCTTCTCCATCTGGGGCAAAAGGCGCTGGGCTCGGCCGATGCCTACCCGGACCAGCGATTCGCCGCCGAACTGGCCTATATCAATCCCGCCGTCGATCCGCAACGGGGATCGGTCGAGGTGAAATTCAACGTTCCCAATGCGCCCGCCTATCTGCGCCAGGATATGACGGTCTCGGTAGATATCGAGGTCGCAAGCCGCGCCAATGCCGTGGTGGTGCCGAATGAAACAGTGCATGACGGCTCAGGTAGCTCTCCGTGGGTGATGAAAATCAGTGACGGCCGGGCCAAGCGGCAGCCGGTCAAGCTCGGCGTGCGCGGTGCCGGCCTGGTGGAGATTGTGGCCGGCTTGCAGCCTGGCGATCAGGTCATTTCCGCTACCGCCGGTAACGTAAGCGAAGGGCAGCGGGTACGTACGCGACCGGCCAACAGCAAGAAACGATGATGCTGGCGCGATGATGAATACTTTCCTGCCATTTGAATGGATCGTTGCGATTCGCTTCCTGCGCGAAGGGCGCCTGCAATCAATCTTCATTATTGCAGGAGCCGCGATCGGCGTCGCCGTGATCGTATTCATGTCGGCCTTGCTGAGTGGGATGCAAGCCAATCTTTTTCGCAGGGTGCTGAGTTCCCAACCCCATATCGTGCTGGAACGGCCAAAAGAGATCGCACGTCCGTTACGCATACCGGCGCCAGGACGATCGATTCTCGCCACCGTGCAGACGCCATCGCAGCGTCTGAGTTCGATCGACCAGTGGCAAAAGGTGCGCGATGAGATGCAGCGGCGGCCGGAAGTTGTGACCGTTTCCCCCACAGTGACAGGGCCGGCATTTATCGTGCGCGGCGACGCCAGCCAGGCAATTTCCCTGATCGGCATCGACCCTGATCAATACATCAAGATCGTGCCTTTGCCCGAGAAGATCATCGCGGGCACCTTTCGCATGACCAATACCGACATGCTGGTCGGGACGCAACTGGTGGAGGACCTCGGCGTGCAGCTCGGCGAGAAGTTGCGCGTCGTGACGGCGGCCGGCGGCAATCTGACGCTGACTATCGTCGGAGTATTCGATCTGGGCAGTCGCGGCGTGAATCAGCGCAATGTGTACGTGCTGCTTTCCAGCGCTCAAAACTTGCTCAATTTGATCGGTGGCGTTTCGAGCATCGATCTGACTGTTGATGAACCATTCAATGCCGAGATCGTGGCGCAGTCGATTGCCCGCTCGACTGGTTTGCAGGCACTGAGCTGGATCAGCACCAACCAGCAGTTTTTCCTCGGGCTCAATGCCCAGAGACTGACCAGTCAGATGATCCGCTTGTTCGTCGGCCTGTCGGTGGCGGCGGGAATTGCCAGCGTGCTGGTGGTATCGGTGGTCCAGCGCTCCAAGGAAATCGGCATCCTGCGCGCCATGGGCGGAGCGCGCGGGCAGATCATGCGCGTGTTCCTGATTCAGGGCGCGATCGTCGGTTTGCTCGGCTCCTTGCTCGGCTCGGCCTTGGCAACCAGTCTGATTTTTGCGTGGCGCTTCGTCGCAAAAAATCCCGATGGCACTCCCTTGTTCGCGGTGACAATTGATCCGCAGTTGTATGCATGGGCCGCGCTCCTGGCGACCTTGACCGGCTTGATTGCGGCGGTGATGCCGGCGCTTCGTGCCGGCAGGCTGCAACCGGTGGAGGCGATTCGTGGCTGACTCGGTGTTGACCATGGAAGGCATCAAAAAATCGTATGCCGTAGGTACGCCGGCCGAGACCGAAGTGTTGCATGGCATCGACCTGTCTCTGACAAAAGGCGAGTTTTCCGCGTTGATCGGGCCGTCTGGGTCGGGCAAAAGCACGCTACTCAACATCATCGGATTGCTTGACCGTCCGACCAGCGGCAGGCTGTTCATCGAAGGCAAGGAAACCAGTGCGCTGGACGACACGGAACTGACCCGGCTGCGCGGACATAGCATCGGCTTTGTCTTCCAGTATCACTATCTTATTTCCGCTTTCACTGCGCTGGAAAATGTAATGATGCCTTTGCTGCTGGAACAGGGTCGTCCCAACCAGGCAATGCATCAGACAGCACACAGCCTTTTGGAAAAAGTCGGGTTGGCACAATGGCAGAACAGCGTGGCCACGAACCTGTCCGGCGGCCAGCAGCAACGGGTGGCGATTGCGCGCGCGCTCGCTCTCAGCCCGCCTTTGATCCTGGCCGATGAACCGACCGGCAATCTCGACACCAAGTCCGCAGATGGGGTATTCCAACTGATGCGAGAGGTGAGCGCAAGCAATGGAACCACTTTTTTATTCGTTACGCACAACATGAATCTGTCGCGGCGCTGCGATCGCATTATCGAGCTGGTGGACGGTCGGATCGCTTCCGATCAGCGTGTCGAATAAAGGACAGCGCGTTGCATTTTCGAGGTCTGTCAGGTGCTTTCGCTCATATTGAGCGAAAGCATGTCTGCTGGAAGTCAAACGAGGCCATCCATGTCATCCGGCAAATTCCACATGAACCTTCCAAGATCAATCTGGCCGTATAGGCCCGCGTTAATTCTTGCGCTCACATTGTCGATTCCGGCGTTCTATCTGATGTTAACTGGCCCCAGTGCCCATTACCGCGGCGCCGGGAGTCTGCTCTATGCCGCCACGGCAATGCTGATGGCAATCGATATTGGAACCCACAAGCAAAAATCCGGGCGCCATATTTTTCTTTGGAATGAGTATGCCCTGGATGTAATGATATTTTTGGGAGCACTGGCCAGTGCCTGGCCAACCGCTCCTTCCTGGTCTCTCATTCAATGGTTGTTCCGGCTCGGATTTTGCGGCTTGGTTTTCACGCGCATAGCGATATTGATCTTTAAATGGGTAGCGCCGCGCCATTTGTTGCAAGTTCTGGGCATTGGAATCGGCGGATTCCTCCTTGCAGGGCTGGGGTTTTATTGGCTGGAACCCAAGGTGCTCACCTACGCCGATGGCTTATGGCTGGCATTCATTACCGGGGCGACCGTGGGATACGGCGATTTGGTTCCCTCTACTGCGGCATCGCGCATCTTCGCCGTATTCATCGTGTTATTGGGCTATGCGATTTTTTCAGTGGTTACCGCCAGCATTGCAGCGCTATTTGTCGGGAAAGATGAGAAGCGCTTCGAAAAGGAGTTGCACTCGGATATCAAATTTTTACGAAAAGAAATTTCAACCTTGCGTGATGAGATGCGTCGCTCAGGAGTAATAGGGAAAAAATAACAATCTTCCAGGCTGTCATTCACCCCAGGGAAGGTGGCCTTAACGCACGATCAAGACAGGAACCTCGGTCGCCGTGGCCAGTACTTTGGTGGTTACCGATCCCATCAGTAGGTTTTTAAGCGCCCCCTGGCCATGGGAACCCATGACGATCATGTCTATCCCATTTTCTGCAACGTAAGCACAAATTTCTTTTGCGATGTCGCCCACTTTGTAGGTTGAGGTAAATGGAATGCTATAGCCGTGCAATAGATCGGTTGCCGGAGCAAGTGCTTTTTCAGCTTCTTCTTTATAGTAGCTATCAATCACCACCTTGCCCAAGAGCGAGCCGGCATGCCCGGCAATCCCCGGCGGAATCGGCAATTGGACGTTCAAGAGATACAAGTCCGGCCCATCCTTGAACCACTCAAAATGCGTGATTAAAAAATTTACCGCCTTGATGGTGTAATCGGATCCATCTACCGGCAGAAGAATTTTCAAAATAGCCTCGGATATAAATTAGTCATTATTGTGATCATCGATCGCTCCCATTTCAAGCCAAAATCAAAATTGTCACTGTCATGGATATGAGGAGAATGCGTGTGGTTCCACCCAGAAGTGTGTCGCAGAAACGCGAGTGGCCATAACAACTCATACCGGTAAACCGGAGTTTAAATCGGAAGCGAAAGATAAGAAAGCGTCCGTTGCTTACATAGCCTTATCACGAGTTTTTCCTTACTTTACATCTGCCTGGATATTGTGACGAGCCAGATAAAGTGCCAGTGCCGTGTCGGCACCCGGTTCTTGGCCATGCACAATAGGTTGTACCGATGGATTGAATATTGCCACTTTCGCAATCTTGGTCCATTTCAGAAATAAGATCGCGCCACGAACCGCGCGTCCGGCTTTCTTGTTTGCGTGTCAGGCAATCCGGCATCAAATCAGCATACCAATCAATATCGGCGGCGGTTTATTCCATGTCAATTTGCCCGATTTTGTGGGATTTCAATATGGCTGAATCGGAGACCATGGAGTTTTCAGTTCTCGATACAGTGGAAAATTCCTGCCCATGTTTCAGTTTGCTGTTGAAGTTGCGATCACAATCCACCGTCGGTACGTAAGTTCCGCAAAAGCGGAACATCGGTTGGCACTCCTACGCTCAGATCCCCGCCTGGCTGCGGCCGGAGCTGGAATCCTCATTTCAAGGGCTTTGCATTTCTTATAGTTATGCGGAGTATGCTGTAAAAATGATTATTACATCAGCGATATCTGATTTAACTTAATGGAGTATGTTAGTTGGGGAGCCGCCGTATGCATATACGCACACCGTCCTCGATGATTACCGCGGTTCGCGTTCGGCAAGCAAATGAAATCCGCAGACACAGGGAACGCCATGCCAAGTGAGATACCGGGACCAACTGCTTGCTGCCAAGGCGCCCTGACACCGGACGCGCAGGCGCCATCCGGGTTATCCGCGCAGGACGCTGCCAGGCAACTGCGGCAGAGCGGCTATAACGAACTTCCCGCCAGAAAGCAACGCACCATAACGCGCATTGCCAGTGAGGTGACCCAGGAGCCGATGTTTCTGCTGCTGCTCACGGCCGGATCGATTTACCTGGTCCTTGGCGATGCCGTTGACGCGCTCATGTTGCTTGGGTTTGTCTTCATCACCATGGCTATCACCATCTTCCAGGAGCGCAAGACAGAACGCGTTCTGGAAACCTTAAGAGACCTATCCAGCCCTCGAGCCTTGGTCATTCGCGACGGCGGGCAGGTGCGCATCCCGGGCCGCGAAGTGGTGAACGGCGACTTGCTGGTGCTGGAAGAGGGCGATCGGATTGCCGCCGACGGCATGCTGCTGGAATGCCACGACTTGCTGATCGACGAATCGTTGCTGACGGGCGAGTCCATCGCGGTGTCGAAAGAAACGTCAAGCGCAGGGCAGGGCGGTGCGCTTGAATTTCTGGTTGATGGCAACGCCCGTGTGTATTCCGGATCGATGATCCTGCAAGGCGGCGGCTTGGCGCGTGTCATGGCGACCGGCAGTGCTACCGAGATTGGAAAAATTGGGCGATCTTTGCAAGCGATCATCCAGGAGAAGAGCCCGCTGCAACTTGAAATCGACTCGCTGGTGAAATGGTTTGCCGTGTTTGGCACCGCGGTTTCACTGCTGGTCTTGCTCCTGTATGGCTGGAGCCGCCACGATTGGCTCAATGGCTTGCTGGCAGGTATTACGCTGGCGATGTCGATCCTGCCAGAAGAATTTACGGTCATCCTGACGGTATTCATGGCGCTGGGTGCCTGGCGCATTTCGAAAAATCACGTTCTGACGCGCCACACTCCCGTGATCGAAGCCCTGGGTTCGGCCACGGTCTTGTGCGTCGATAAAACCGGGACCTTGACGCAAAATCGCATGTCGGTCCGGGAAGTCGTCATCGACCATCAACGATACACGTTCGAAGATGCCGGAAACAATCCGCTTCCCGCAACCGTCCGGCGCGTTCTTGATTGCGCGGTACTGGCAAGTGAAATGATGCCTTTCGATCCGATGGATAAGGCCTTTCACCGCTGCCAGGCCGATTTTTCCCTCGAGGACCGCGACGTGCACAGGGATTGGGCGCTGGTCCACGAGTACCCGCTGACGCAGGAAATCATGGCGATGACGCATGTGTGGCAGGAATCCGATGACCATGCGTATATCGTGGCGACCAAGGGGGCGCCGGAATCCGTCGCGCGCCTGTGCAAGTTCGGTGCGCAACATGTCGCCGACGTGCTGCAGCAGGTGCAAACGCTGGCCTCGCAAGGAATGCGCGTACTGGGCGTGGCGCAGGCACGGTATGCCGGCCATGGCTGGCCCGTGCAGCCGGATGCGTTTGATTTCGTCTGGCTCGGCCTGGTAGGACTGGCCGATCCGATACGGCCGGCCGTCCCCAGCGCGGTCGAGGAATGCCACCAGGCCGGCATTCGTGTCGTCATGATTACGGGGGACTATCCGGTCACTGCCCAAGCCATCGCCAGGGACGCCGGTTTGCCGTGGGAGTCTGTCGTGACGGGCGCGCAACTTGATGCGTTCAGCGAAGCCGAACGGCAAGCCGTTGTGCGTGAGGCGTACGTCTTTGCGAGAATCCTTCCTCAACAAAAATTGCAGCTGGTCGAAGCATTGAAAGCCAATGGAGACATCGTGGCGATGACCGGGGACGGCGTCAATGATGCGCCTGCGCTGAAGGCCGCCCACATCGGCATCAGCATGGGTGAGCGCGGCACCGATGTGGCGCGCGAAGCCTCTTCGCTGGTGCTGCTGAATGACGACTTTACGTCGATTGTGCATGCGATCCGCCTCGGGCGGAGAATTTACGACAATGTGCGCAAGGCGATGACTTATGTGGTTGCGGTGCATTTGCCGATTGCCGGCATGGCGCTGCTGCCGTTATTGTTCGGAACACCGCTCGCCTTTGCGCCGGTTCATATCGTCTTCCTGGAGATGATCATCAACCCTGCCTGCGCGATCGTTTTTGAAACTGAACAGGCTGAAGGCAACGTCATGCGGCGCCCCCCAAGAAGCATTGGTGAGCGTTTGTTCGGATGGCGCAATGTGTTGCTGGCGGTGCTGCAGGGAGGGGGCCTTCTCGCCGCTGTGGCGGCAGTATTTTACTTCGGACTCCATAGCGGACTCTCGGATGCCAAGGCGCGTGCGATGGCATTCACCTGTCTAGTGATCGGCAATCTGGCCCTCATTGTCGCCAATCGATCCGCTTTGCACAGTGTATTTGCGTTGTTGCGCATTCCGAATCGGGCCCAGTGGTGGATGCTGGGCGGTACCGGTATTGCACTTGCAGCAGTGCTCTATACGCCGGGATTGCAGCGCGCCTTTCACTTTTCGCCGTTGCATGCCAATGATCTGGTATCGCCCATCCTGGCCAGCCTGGCAGCCGTGGCGTGGTTCGAATTGATGAAATTCGTGTTCAGACGAGAGCGTTAGCGCATTTTTCACTTTTTTCGTTTGTAACGAACGTTCAGAAATACGTCAAAAATAAGGTGAAACTTGCGCGACTTTTCCATAGCGGCAAATATCGCTACTCGGTACCGTTCGCACAAAATTCACATAAAACGCAAACGCCCCTTTCGGGGCGTTATTTTTTCCTTGACGCTAGCAAAATATGTTCTATAAATAACAATGGCCGGCATGTTGCCGGCCATTAATTGTGCAGGAGAGATCCCACCCAATAGCGTACTACCTCACCTTTTTTCGCATATCCACTGCCATGGAACGCGCGGAAAAATTACAAACTGATTCATGCGCTATGACGATAGTCAATTGTTCGACTGTTGTCAAGGAGGCTCTTTTGCACCCTTCGTGATGGGAGGGAGCATGTCACAGCAATCACAGGACGTCCGCCAGCAGGTGCGGGCATCGATCAA
>DATJCV010000083.1:0-8151 GCA_035497775.1 Burkholderiaceae bacterium
AACTTGACCACCAGCCCGATCAGGGTAAACAGGTAGAGCGTGCCCATCACCACCGGATAATCGCGCCGCACCACCGATTCATACGACAGCAAGCCCAGGCCATCGAGCGAAAACAGGGTTTCGATCAGCAGGCTGCCGGCGAAGAAGGCGCCGATGAAGGCCGCCGGAAAACCGGTCACCAGCGGGATCAGCGCATTGCGGAACACGTGCTTGTACAGCACCGCGTTGTCGCTCAAGCCCTTGGCGCGCGCGGTCAGCACGTACTGCTTGCGGATTTCCTCGAGGAAGGTATTTTTGGTCAGCATCGTCATCACCGCGAACGAACCGGCCACCGAAGCCAATACCGGCAAGGTGATGTGCCACAAATAATCCGTGATTTTGCCGAAGGTCGACAGCGTGTCCCAGTTGTCCGAGGTCAGGCCGCGCAGCGGAAACCACTGGAAGAAGCTGCCGCCGCCAAACATCACCAGCAGGAACACGCCCAGCACGAAACCGGGGATCGAGTAGCCGACCAGCACCAGGATGCTGGTGGCGGCATCAAAGCGGCTGCCTTCGCGCGTGGCCTTGGCAATGCCGAGCGGCACCGAAATGAAATAAGTCAGCAAAAAAGTCCACAGGCCAATCGTGATCGAGACCGGCATCTTCGACTTCACCAGTTGCCAGACGTCGCCGTGGTGATAGAAGCTTTGCCCGAGGTCGAAGGTGGCGAAACCCTTGAGCATTTGCCAGAAACGCTCCGATACCGGCTTGTCGAAGCCATATAGCTTCTTGATTTCCGCCACCCGCTCGGCATCGATGCCCTGCCGCCCGCGATACTGCGAGGCGCCACCACCCGAGGCTTCGCCGGTGCCGACCTGGGCCGTCTTCAATTCGATCAGCGCCTGCTCGACCGGGCCGCCGGGCACGAACTGGATCACCGCGAAAGTGATGGCGACCACGCCGAGCAGCGTGGGCAGCATCAGCAGGATGCGTTTGAGGATGTAAAACCAGAGGTTCATGGGCTAGTGCGTCTTAGAGAAATGAAAGGCGAACGGGGCAGAGTTCCGGAAATGCGTAAAGTTTCAACATACTCCCTATAAACCAAGCTGTTTCCGTATATAAAGAATGGTAAAAATTCATATACTCCATGCAAATTGATATTTGCACACTTACTATATGCGGCGACAGCAGTTTAATCAGGGTCAGAGTAACTTCCGCGACGAAGCGCTGCGAAAAAAACTCTGACCCCGGTTTCACTCCGCTTGCGGTCTATCGACCACTTACCAATCAAATCAAACAAACCCATGCCGCAAGCGCCAACCTACCGCGCCTTCTCCTGCCACCACGTCGAAATCACATACGGGTCAGCCTGATAGTACAGCGGCAGCTTGGCCGGCATGCCGAAGCGGTTGCGGTAGGCGACGCGGTGGGTCGACGAATACCAGTGCGGCACCACCAGGAACTTGTGCAGCAGCACGCGATCCAGCGCGCGCGCGGCGGCGTCGAGGTCGGCGCGCGTGGTGGCGGCGACCAGCTTGTCGACCAGCTGGTCGACCGCCGGGTCCTTCAGGCCCCAGGCGTTGTTCGAGCCCTTTTCGTCGGCCGCCTTGGAGCCGAACATGTCGTACATCTCGTTGCCGGGCGTAGTGACGTCGGGAAAACGCACGCTGGTCATGTCGAAATCGAAATTTTCCATGCGCTTTTGCACCAGCGCATAGTCGGCGGTGCGCTGGTTCACCGCGACGCCGAGTTTTTGCAGATTCCGCACATAGACACTGATGATGCGCGACATGGCCGACTGGTCGTCGAGGATTTCGAACGCGAACGGCACGCCCTGGGCATTCCGCAAGGCGCCGTCGCGATAGGTCCAGCCGGCCTGCTCGAACAGCGCGCGCGCCTGCAACAGGTTGGCGCGCAGCGAATGCGGCGGGTCGGTATTCGGCGGGATCGGCGCCGGGCCGAATACCGCCGGATCGAGCTGGCTCTTCAACGGCTCCAGCAGCTTCAGTTCGGCCGCCGACGGCAGCCCGGTGGCGGCCATGTCGCTGTTGTTGAAGAACGAATAGATGCGCTTGTACTGGTTGTAGAACAGTTGCCGGTTCATCCATTCGAAGTCGAGCGCCAGCCCCAGCGCCTGGCGCACACGGACGTCCTTGAACTGGTCGCGCCGCAAATTCATCACGAAGCCCTGCATGCCGGCGCCGTTGGAATGCGCCAGCTCGCGCTTGACGATCTCGCCGCTCTTGAATTTCGGGCCGTTGTAGTTGCGCGCCCAATTCTTGGCGCTGTATTCGACCACGACGTCGAACTCGCCGGCCTTGAAGGCTTCCAGCCGCGCCACGTCGTCCTTGTAGAAACGGTAGAGGATGCGGCCGAAGTTGAAGCTGCCGCGCCGCGCCGGCACGGCATCGCCCCAATAGTTCGGATCGCGCCGATAGGAAATCGAACGGCCGACGTCGTACTGGTCGATCAGGTACGGCCCGCTGGCGATCGGCGCTTCCAGCTGGATGTTGTCGAAGCTGGTGCGCTTGTCACCATCCTGGCCCCACTTGCGCGAAAACACCGGCACGCCGCCGACGATCAGCGGCAATTCGTGGTTCAGCGACTTGAAGTCGAAGCGCAGCGTGCGTTCGCCGGTCACCACGCACTGCTTGACGTCGGCGAAGATCGACTTGAATTGCGGCGCGCCCTTAGCGACCAGCGTGTCGAACGAATACTTGACGTCCGCTGCCAGCACCGGATCGCCATTGTTGAAGCGCGCCTTGGGATTCAGGCGGAACGTCATCGACATGCGGTCCGGCGCCAGTTCCATGTCCTCGGCCAGCAGGCCGTACATGGTGGCGGTTTCGTCGCTCGAGCCGACCGCCAGCGTTTCGAACATCAGCGAGGCGACGCCGGCGGCGGCCACGCCCTTCAGCGAAAACGGGTTGAACTTGTCGAAGCTGGTGCGGCGGTCGGGATTGGCCAGGTACAGCTCGCCGCCCTTCGGCGCATCGGGATTGACGTAATCGAAATGCGTGAAGCCAGCCGGGTATTTGGGCGTGTCGTACAGCGCAAAGGCGTGGGCGGCGAAGGCGGTGCCCGCGGGCAGCAGGCAGGCCGGCAGCAACAGGGAAAGCAGGAATTTGCGCATGCGCATCAGTACCGTTCGTGGTCGGTGAGGAATCGGTTCGGGGCTATTCTACCCAAGCGGCGTCCGGCTTCGGCGCCAATCGCGATTTATACTCTGAAGCTGGGCGTACGGGAAAGTTGCCGCGCGCTAGCTGGCCCTTTACAATTCTCGCCGCAGCGCCGCTGCGCTCACCATCCGCTTACCTGGAGTACCCCATGGCATTTCTGCAAGGCAAAAAAATTCTGATTACCGGCCTGCTGTCGAACCGCTCCATCGCCTACGGCATCGCCCAGGCCTGCAAGCGCGAAGGCGCCGAACTGGCGTTCACCTATGTCGGCGAGCGCTTCAAGCAGCGCATCACTGATTTTGCTGCCGAATTCGGCAGCACACTGATTTTCGATTGCGACGTCGGCAGCGACGAGCAGATCGATGCGCTGTTCGCCGACCTCGGCAAATCCTGGGATCACCTGGACGGCCTGGTACATTCCATCGGCTTTGCGCCGCGCGAAGCGATCACCGGCGATTTCCTCGAAGGCCTGTCGCGTGAGTCCTTCAAGATTGCGCATGATATTTCCGCCTACAGCTTTCCGGCGATGGCCAAAGCCGCACTGCCGCTCTTGCGCCCGAATTCCGCGCTGCTGACCCTGACCTACATGGGCTCGGTGCGCGCCGCGCCCAACTACAACACGATGGGCCTGGCCAAGGCTTCACTGGAAGCCAGCGTACGCTACCTGGCCGAATCGCTGGGACCGAAGGGGATTCGCGTCAACGGCATTTCGGCCGGTCCGATCAAGACCCTGGCCGCCTCCGGCATCAAGGATTTCGGCAAGCTGCTCGGCGTCGTCGCCGAGCATGCGCCGCTGCGGCGCAACGTCACGATCGACGAAGTCGGCAACACGGCGGCCTTCTTGCTGTCCGAACTGGCCTCTGGCATCACCAGCGAAATCACCTATGTCGACGGCGGCTTTTCCAATGTGCTGTACGGCCCGGGATTGGCCGAGTAATCATATCAGCGCGGCGACGGCGATGTGTCTCTGACATCGCTTTTCGCAACGCAGCAAAACAATTCGACATTGGGCTCTTTTTACCTGTAGAATGCGGCCTGCGCAATGCAACATGCATGGCGTTTTGCCGCATCGCGAACCGTTCACATTAACGATAAAGCCCTCCCGCCTTCTGGTGTTGAACTTCAAACACCGTCCCGGCGCAAAGCTTTTGTGCCGAAATCTCTCTGAGCTTATCTGAGTAAGTTTTCTTAGCTGTTTCGTTGGTTGGCGTTGCATTTTTTGCGTTTCCGCCGCTTCTTCAATGAAGTCGCGCAGCGCTGATTTCACGAAAGAAAACAATGACTTTTGAATCACTGGGCCTGCACGCGTCCGTTATCAAAGCACTGACCGAAGCCGGTTATACCAAACCCACGACGGTTCAGGAACAAGCCATTCCGTCGGCCATCGAAGGTCGCGACCTGCTGGTGTCCTCGCAAACCGGCTCCGGCAAAACCGCTGCGTTCATGCTGCCTGCCCTGCATAAATTCGCCGCTGCCGAAACAGTCGTCGCTCCTGGCAAGACACCGAATCAGGAAGCCCAGTCTGCACGCGGCCGCGGCGAGCGCCCACGTTTTCGCCCGGCGCAGCCGAAAATGCTGGTGCTGACACCGACACGCGAACTGGCGCTGCAAGTCACCAACGCCACCGCCAAGTACGGCTCCTACCTGCGTCGCATCAAGGCAATCTCGATACTGGGTGGCATGCCGTATCCGAAACAAATGCAGTTGCTGGCCAAAAATCCGGAAATCCTGGTGGCGACGCCGGGTCGGCTGATCGACCACATGGAATCCGGCAAGATCGATTTCTCGCAATTGCAGATCCTGGTGCTGGATGAAGCCGACCGCATGCTGGACATGGGCTTCATCGACGACATCGAAAAAATCGTCGATGCCACCCCGGAAACGCGCCAAACCATGCTGTTTTCGGCGACGCTGGACGGCGTGGTCGGCAACATGGCCAAGCGCATCACCAACAATCCGATGGTCATCCAGATCGCGGGCTCTGCCACCAAGCATGAAAATATTCAGCAGCGCGTTCACTTCGTCGACGACCTGTCGCACAAGAATCGCCTGCTCGATCACCTGCTGCGCGACGTCACGATGGATCAGGCGGTGGTGTTTACCGCCACCAAGCGCGATGCCGATACGATTGCCGACCGCCTGAACATCGCCGGTTTTGCCGCCGCCGCCTTGCACGGCGACATGCACCAGGGCGCGCGCAACCGCACGCTGGACAGCCTGCGCCGCGGCCAAGTGCGGGTGCTGGTAGCCACCGACGTCGCCGCACGCGGCATCGACGTGCCGACCATCACGCACGTGTTCAACTACGATTTGCCGAAATTTCCGGAAGACTACGTGCACCGCATCGGCCGCACCGGCCGCGCCGGCCGCAACGGCATTGCCGTCTCGCTGGTGAACCACGCCGAAGGCATGAACGTGAAACGGATCGAGCGTTTCACCAAGCAATTGATCCCGGTCGACATCATCGAAGGCTTCGAGCCGAAAAAAACTGTCTCGGCTTCGCGTCCGAGCCACAAGCCGGGCGGCTGGAAGCCGGGCGACAATCGTGGCGGCAAGCCAGGCACCGGCGGCCGCAGCTTCAGCAAACCGGCCGCACCACGCCGGGACGGCGGCTTCAACAAGGGCACGCGTACCGCTGATGGCAGCGCCCGGCGTTCGTATGGCGATCGCTGATCGCTGGTTGACCCCAGACGCGCGAGTTTGACAAGAACGGCGGCCGGACATTTTCCGGCCGCCGTTTTTTTATCTTCAGCGACTGTACCTGCGCTCGTCAAAATTCGCAGGTACGAAACCCGATCAACTGGTCATCCCGCTCGGGTAGATAGAAATTACGGTATTTCGCCGAGCGCAGGCGTTGCCGGGTCACCAGCGAAGCACCGCGCACCGCCTGGTGGCTACCGAAAAACGGCGCCGAATACTCACGGTACGCATCCACCGCAAAGCCCGGATACGGCTCGAAGGGCGAGCAGGTCCATTCCCACAGTTCGCCCCAAGCCCAGGCTGGATGCCGAGCCAGGGCCGCGTATTCCCACTCCGCCTCGGTCGGCAGGCGGCGCCCGGCCCAGACGCAATATGCCTGCGCCTCATACAGGCTGACATGGCGCACCGGCTGAGCAGGCGCCAGCAAGGCGGTGTGGTCGAAACTGCGGCAGCGCCACTGCCCTTCTTGCCGTTGCCAGGCGCGCGGCGCGCCACGCGCATGCCGCTGCAGCCACTGGCGTCCGCCAGCACTCCAGAATTGCGGCTGCTGGTAGCCGCCGTCGTCGATGAAATCATGAAATTGTGCATTCGACACCAGGCTCGAATCGATGGTGAACGCCGGCACATAGCAAGGGTGACGCCATTTTTCATTGTCAAACACAAAACCCTCAGTGCTCGGACTTCCCAACTGCAGGGTGCCGCCGGGAAAGCGGATCTGGTGCTGGGCCGGCATCGGCGATGCCACCGCCCAGCAGTCCAACGGCGGCTGCGCCAGAGCCAGCGTCTGCAGGGTGACAATCAGCGCTTCGCCGTGCATATCCTCATGCGCCAGCGCCAGCCGGTATGGATACAGCAACTCGTCATCGCTGCTGGATATCCGTGCCAGCTTGTCGAGCACCCGATCCAGCACTTCATGGCAATACGTTTTCAGTGCGCCGGCGCGAGGCAGCGGCAACGACCAGCGGGCGTCGTGCGGCACCCGGCTTGAATCGAACCAGTCGTCGCCGCGCGACAGCAACGAGCCGCGCCGCGCCGCATCGGGAGCGCTGGATCGCGCTTCACGCAACACATACCATTCGGCAAACCAGGCGACGTGCCCCAGCTCCCACAGCGGCGGATTCAGCGTTGCCAGCAGCGGCACCCTGGCCGCTACGTCGAGCCCAGCTTGCTGAAAGCCGTCGAACAGGGCCAGCGTATAATCACGCGCATCCTGCAATGCGGTTGCCAGTTGATCGCTACTTGCCGTTCGGAACGATTCATTCATCGGTTTGCCCAGACAGGAATCACTGCTGGCGCTGCAGCGCCATTTCGACTTAGCCAGCCAGATACTTCGGATGACCAGGCCACACATCGCCATTATCAGTCCGGCTTCGGCAAACTCCAACAACGGCAATTGGCACACCGCCCACCGCTGGAGCCGCTTCTTGCGTTCGCGTTATCGGGTCACCCTGCTGACCGAGACGCCAGCCCTCGCCGGCATCACCGCGCACCTGCTGATCGCGCTGCATGCGCGGCGCTCGGCAAGCGCGCTGGCGGCCTTTGGCGCGAGCCGCCCGGACATGCCGACGCTGCTGGTATTGACCGGAACCGACCTGTATCGCGACCTCGACAGCGACGCCGCCGCCCGCCACAGCGTGCAGGCAGCGACGCACCTGGTGGTACTGCAGGACGCGGCACTCAAGCGGCTGGATATGGATGCGCGCGCCAAGGCCAGCGTGATCTATCAGTCAGCACCGACGCTCAAGCCGCTCGATCATCTACGGCCAGGCAGGCGCCATTTCGACGTCAGCATGATCGGCCACCTGCGCCCGGAAAAAGACCCGCTCACCTTCATGCGCGCCGCCACCCTGGTCAGCAGCCCTGATATCCGCTTCACGCATGTCGGCGCCGCGCTCGATCCGGAGTTGGGGCAGTGCGCACGGCAGATGCACCAAACACAGCCCAATTATTGCTGGCTGGGCGGCTTGGCGCACGCCGCCGCGCGCCAGCGCCTGAAGTGCTCGCAGTTGATGGTGATCGCGTCGGTCATGGAAGGAGGGGCCAATGTCATCTGCGAAGCGGTAAGCAGCGGCGTGCCGGTCGCCGCCAGCGACATTGACGGCAACCGCGGCATGCTGGGCGACGACTACGATGGCTATTTC
The DNA here is from genome assembly GCA_035497775.1 of Burkholderiaceae bacterium. Taxonomy (GTDB): domain Bacteria; phylum Pseudomonadota; class Gammaproteobacteria; order Burkholderiales; family Burkholderiaceae_D; genus DATJCV01. The sequence continues at coordinate 8,000 of DATJCV010000083.1, forward strand.
CCGCTCGGCGACAGCGGCGCGCTGGCGCGCCTGATCGAGCGCGCGGCCGCCGAGCCGTGGTTTTACCAGACGCTGCGCCGCCAGTGCGCGGCGCGTGCGCCGCTGTTTGCGCCGGAGCGCGAACAATCGCTGCTGCTGCAGTTGGTGGATAA
>DATJCV010000084.1:0-1522 GCA_035497775.1 Burkholderiaceae bacterium
TCGAGGTGAATTGCTGCAAGGCGTGCTCGAAGGCGCCGACAGCGGCGCCGTCGCCGACCAGCTATTCAACACCGGCGCCACGCCGGTCGAAATCCTGCCGACCAAAAAGCCGATCACGAGCGGCGACCAAAACTGGTGGCAGCGGCTGAGCGAGGAAAAGGTGCGGCCGATCGATCTGCAACTGTTCAGCCGCCAACTGCATACGCTGCTCAAGGCCGGGGTGCCGATCATGCGCGGCCTGGCCGGGTTGCAGGAATCGGCCACCAACAAGGGCTTCGCCCGCATCCTGAAAGACCTGCGCGAATCGCTCGATTCGGGGCGTGAACTATCGGCCGCCATGCATCGCCATCCACAAGTGTTCTCCGGCTTCTACACGAGCATGGTGCGGGTGGGCGAAACCACCGGCCGGCTCGATCAAATCTTCCTGCGCCTGTTCGATCATCTTGAATTCGAGCGCGAAATGAAGCAGCGCGTGAAAACCGCGCTGCGCTATCCGATCTTCGTGGTGGTGGCGATGACGCTGGCGATGGCGGTGATCAACCTGTTCGTGATTCCGGCCTTCGCCAAGGTCTATGCCGGCTTCAACGCCGAGCTGCCGCTGATGACGCGCATCCTGCTCGCCACCTCGAATTTTTCGGTGCAGTACTGGCCGCTGCTGCTGGCCCTGCTGGTCGGCGCCGCCCTCGGCTTCAGGATGTACGTCGGCACCGTGCGCGGCCGCTATCAGTGGGACCGGTTCAAGCTGCGCCTGCCGATCGTCGGCAAGATCATGCAAAAGGGCACGCTGGCACGCTTCGCCCGCAGCTTCGCGCTGTCCAGCAAGAGCGGCGTGCCGATCGTGCAAGGCATGAACGTGGTCGCGCAAACGGTCGATAACGCCTACATCTCGGCCCGCGTCGAGCAGATGCGCGACGGCGTCGAGCGCGGCGAAAGCATCCTGCGCGTGGCCACCACCACCGGAGTCTTCACGCCAGTGGTGCTGCAGATGATCGCGGTCGGCGAGGAAACCGGCGAGATCGACACGCTGATGGACGAGGTCGCCGAAATGTACGAACGCGAGGTCGATTACGAACTGAAGACGCTGTCCTCGCAGATCGAGCCGATCCTGATCCTCGGACTCGGCATCCTGGTGTTGATCCTGGCGCTCGGCGTGTTCCTGCCGATCTGGGACCTGGGCAAGGTCGCCATGCCGAAATGAGCGCGGTGCGGATTTTCTCTTTCGCGCCGGCGCCGCGCGCCATGCAGCGCGCGCACGGCGCTTCGCGGCTCGAACTGCTGATCGCGGTGATCGTGATCGGCATCGTCGCCGGGCTGCTGCTGGAGCGCCTGACGCGCTATCAGGAATATGCCGAAAAAACCGTGATGGAAGCCACCATCGCCAACCTGCGCAGCGGCCTGCGGGTACGCGTCGCGGAACTGATGGTCGGCGGCCAGATGGGCCGGATGGGCGACCTGCTGCGGGAAAATCCGATCACCTGGCTGGCCGCGCCCCCCGCCAATTACGCCGGCGCGCTGCCGCAGA
>DATJCV010000085.1:0-1730 GCA_035497775.1 Burkholderiaceae bacterium
TCCTGAACGGCCTGGTAAAAATCGTCTGGGGCATAGAACTGCCGCGCGGCGCCACGATAGGACCGGGGCTATATATCGGTCATTTCGGCGGCATCACCATATCACCCGATGCCGTATTGGGCCGGAACTGCAATGTTTCGCAAGGAATCACGATTGGCTATTCCGGACGGGGTGTTCCGGTCATCGGCGACAACGTTTACATTGCTCCGGGTGCCCGCGTCTTTGGAAAAATCTCAGTCGGAAGCAATGTCAAGATCGGTGCCAACGCGGTGGTCCACAAAGACGTGCCGGACAATGCCGTGGTGGTTTCGGGCACCGGCTTTATGATCATTTCTTACGGCGGCAATCCAAATCCGCGCCAAGTTTGAACGTTTCAGCCAGATTTGATTCGCCGCCACAGCGTGGTGCGGCTGATGCCGAGATAGCGCGCTGCCGCTTCGCGATTGCCGTCGAAGCGCGCCAGCACTTGTTCGATCGATTCCGTAGGCAGGCTGGGGCTGCCTGCCAGTGCCGCGCCAATCGGTGGCAGGCTCCCGAGTTCCGGCGCGCCCGCCAGCATGAAGCTGGGCGTCAGTGCCTGCAAGGGTTCGGCAGCCAGGAACAGGGCGATTCGTTCCATCAGGTTGCGTACTTCGCGCACGTTGCCGGGCCAGGAGTAGCGCGCCAGCAGCGGCGCGCAGGCGGCCACTTCGGCGTGCAGGTTCGGATGCGGGCGGGCGCCGAGCGCAGCCAGTGCATTCTTCAGGCACCACACCGTCAACGGCACCAGAGCGTCGGGGCGGTCACGCAGCGCCGGCAGTGCCAGCCGCAACACGCCCAACCGGTAGAACAGGTCGGCGCGAAAGCGGCCGTCGCGCACGCGCTCGTCGAGATCGCAATGGGTGGCGCTGATGATGCGCACATTGACCGGAATCGGCCGGGTACCGCCGACGCGCACGATTTCGCGTTCTTCCAGCGCGCGCAGCAGCCGGGTTTGCAACTGCAGCGGCATTTCGCCGATCTCGTCGAGGAACAGCGTGCCGTGGTTGGCCGCCTCGAACAGGCCGGCGTGGCCGCCGCGGCGCGAGCCGGTGAAGGCGCCTTCCTCATAGCCGAACAGTTCCGACTCCAACAGCGACTCCGCCACCGCGCCGCAATTGAGCGCGACGAACGGCCGGTTGACGTTGCCGTGCGCGCGGATGCTTTCGCGATGGATCGCCTGCGCCGCCAGTTCCTTGCCGCTGCCGGTTTCGCCCTGGATCAGCACCGTCGCCGGCGAGCGGGCGAAGAGCACGATCGCCTGCCGCACGCGCTGCATCGCCTCGGAGTCGCCGCGCAGGTCGTTGATGCCGTGTTTCGCGCGCAGCGTATCGGCCACCGCCGGCGCCCGTCCGCGTACCGCTTCCAGCTTGGTCAGGCGCGCCAGTTCCAGCGCATCGCCGAAGGCCTGCCGGATCGAGGTCGGCGAATAGACGAAGATGCCGGCCAGACCGGCTTCCTGCGCCAGGTCGGTGATCAGGCCGGCGCCGACAATGGCCTTGATGCCGGCCGCCTTCAACTCGTTGATCTGGGTGCGCGCATCTTCTTCGGTGACGTAGGTGCGCTGGGCAATCTTGAGGCCGAACGTGGCCTGGAACTCGGCCAGTTCCGGCAGCGTCTCCTGGTAGGTGATGACGCCGATCGCCGGCGTGATCTTGCGCGCCCGCGCCAGCGCGGCCATGACGTCGAAGCCGCTGGCCTTGGCGATCACC
>DATJCV010000086.1:0-4525 GCA_035497775.1 Burkholderiaceae bacterium
CCCGGCAGCGACGCCGCCGACGCGCTGGGAGTAGCAATCTGCCACGCCCATAGCGGCGCAGTGCTGGCAACGCTAGGCGGCTTGGCGCCGGCGCTGGCGAAGAAGGGCTTGCGGGTGCGCGGCGGCCGTCTGGTCGGCTGAAGCAGGCGGCAACCCGCGCTAGCCGCGCTTTTCGGCTGCGCGTGCGGCGACTTCAAACGCATTGTGCCAATAAGCGTCGCGCCCGCGCAGCAGCGCCCAGGCGCTGGCCGCCAGGTAAGCCAGCGGAAACAGCAAACCCCAGCGCGCCGCCTGCCGCACATGCTGAAGCTCATGGCGCAGCAGGCGTGGCGACAGCGCCTGCCGCTGCACCAGCACCACATGGCCGAGCGCCATGCCGCTCATCGCGCCGAACGGATGGCGGCGCAGCATACGGTCGGCCAGCGCGCCGGCCACCAGCAAGGCCGGCAGCGGCCGCCGCAGCACGCGCGCGCGGCCGCCGGCCAGCACCACCGGCAGCGCCAGCAGCAGCCCGAACAGCGACAGCGGCGCCGCCCACAGCAGGCCAGCCAGCACGGCGCCGCCGCGCCGGAAAGGGCGGCGCACCGGGCGCTTTTGTGAAGCCATAGCGCGATATCTGTCCTGTATCATCTCGGGCAACTCACTTCAAGGTTCACCATCATGATCGGCCGCCTGTCTGGAATCCTGCTCGAAAAAAATCCGCCGCAATTGATTATCGATTGCAACGGCGTCGGCTATGAAGTCGATGTGCCGATGAGCACCTTTTACAACTTGCCGGCGCTGGGCGAGCGGCTCGCCTTGCTGACGCACATGGTGGTGCGCGAAGATGCGCAACTGCTGTACGGTTTCGGCAGCGCCGCCGAGCGCGAGGTGTTCCGGCTGTTGATCAAGATTACCGGTGTCGGCCCGCGTATGGCGCTGTCGATCCTGTCCGGCATGTCGGTGGCCGACCTGGCGCAGGCCATCACCTTGCAGGAAGCGGGGCGGCTGACCAAGGTGCCCGGCATCGGCAAGAAAACCGCGGAACGGCTGTTGCTGGAATTGAAGGGCAAGCTGGGCGCCGATCTGGGCGCGGCCGGCATCCGCCCGCACGACGCCAGTGCCGACATCCTCAACGCGCTGCTGGCACTGGGTTATTCCGACAAGGAAGCGCTGCTGGCGCAAAAACAGGTGCCGCCGGATACCGGTGTGGCCGAGGGTATCAAGCTGGCGCTGAAGGCCTTGTCGAGGACCTGAGTCCGGCCGGCGCGTCCGGCGCGGGAATCATCTGGATTACAATCGCCGCATGAGCATTCAAACCGACGATTTCACCGAGCAGCGCATCATCGCCGCCACCCCGGCTTCGGCCAACGAAGAGGCGATCGAGCGCGCGCTGCGACCCAAACACCTGGACGAATACGTCGGCCAGGAAAAAATCCGCGACCAGTTGAGCATCTTCATCGCCGCCGCCCGCCAGCGGCGCGAAGCGCTCGATCACACGCTGCTATTCGGCCCGCCCGGGCTCGGCAAGACCACGCTGGCGCACATCATCGCGCGCGAAATGGGGGTCAATCTGCGCCAGACGTCCGGCCCGGTGCTGGAGCGCGCCGGCGATCTGGCGGCGCTGTTGACCAACCTGGAAGCCAACGATGTGCTGTTCATCGACGAGATCCATCGCTTGTCGCCAGTGGTCGAGGAAATCCTGTATCCGGCGCTGGAGGATTACCAGATCGACATCATGATCGGCGAAGGGCCGGCGGCGCGCTCGGTGCGGCTCGATTTGCAGCCGTTCACGCTGGTCGGCGCCACCACCCGCGCCGGCATGCTGACCAATCCGCTGCGCGACCGCTTCGGCATCGTCGCCCGGCTGGAGTTTTACACGCCGCAAGAGTTGAGCCGCATCGTCAGCCGCAGCGCGCATCTGCTGAATGCGCCCATCCATGAGGATGGCGCACTGGAAATCGCCAGGCGTTCGCGCGGCACGCCGCGCATTGCCAACCGCCTGCTGCGGCGCGTGCGCGACTATGCCGAGGTGAAAAGCAATGGCGACATCACGCGCGCTACCGCCGACGCTGCCCTGGTGATGCTGGACGTCGATCCGGTCGGCTTCGACGTGATGGACCGCAAACTGCTGGAAGCGGTGCTGTTCAAGTTCAACGGTGGCCCGGTCGGGCTCGACAACCTGGCGGCGGCGATCGGCGAGGAGCGTGACACCATCGAGGACGTGCTGGAACCCTACCTGATCCAGCAGGGCTATCTGCAGCGCACCCCGCGCGGCCGGGTGGCGACGCCAGCCGCGTATGCGCATTTCGGCGTGGCGGGACCGCGCAGCGGGCCGAATGGGGATCTGTGGCCAGTGTAGCTGGCGGCCCTGGCGGAGCGGCCGGCCTTGTTTATATACTCCTTATATAGCACGGCATTTCCAGCGGTAAATAATATAAAGTTGCCATATACTCCAAATTAGACCTCGAAAACAAGGGCTTTGGGGCATGCTGGAAGGGTGCATGTAGCCGTGGCTGCACGGGGCGACGGGCCAGTGCATACGAGTCGCTAATCCGATCGACACCGTGCTGACCGGCAAGCATCGCTTGCCATAGGAAAAACGCCACGAAATCGTGGCGTTTTAGTTGCGACAACTGGAGCTGGGCGCCGCGTTGACGATGCCCACTCACAATCACGAACCCGATTTGTGGAAGGTGTTCTGGTTGGCCAGTTGCGCTTCGCGTTTGACTTCGTCGCGGCTGCGGGTGCCGGCAAACCGGATCGGTTCGGCGCCGTCGCGGACCATGGTTCCGGTGGTGCCGTCGGCATACGCCTGGTTCAGCTCGGCGATCACTGCGGCGCGGCTTTTGCCGGCTGCGGCATTGCGGGCAAGCTGCACGGCATCCACGCCGTCACGCGCCATGGTTCCGATGGTGCCGTCGGCATAGGCCTGATTCAGCTCGGCGCGTACTTCGGCGCGGGTTTTGGTCGACACGAAATTGGCATCGGCGGCAACCCATTCGGTTTGCTGGGCAAACACGGCGCCGGTGGCGGCAAGCAGGGCGACGGTGCTGATCAATTGTTTGGCATTCATTTTATTCTCCACAAAAATTAAGTGACTCTGGACCCGGCGGGCGGCGCGTCGCGCATGACGCCGGCGTCCTCAGTCGGTGAGTCGCGCTAGTGCGCTCATCGATGAAATACAGTCTATCTATTGCTCTCGTGGAGATAAACATGAATAATGACAAGATACTATTCCATTAAATGAAACAATGAAGGTGGATGAAAATGGATCGGTTGCAGTCCATGCGGGTGCTGGCCAAGGTGGTGGAGCAGGGCAGCTTTGCCGGTGCCGCCCAGAACATGGGGCTGTCGAACGCGGTCGTGACACGTTACATCGCGGACTTGGAAAGTCACCTCGGAGTGCGTCTGTTGCATCGCACCACACGCAAGCTGTCGCTGACCGAGCCGGGCCAAGCGTATCTGGAGCGGGTGCGCGGCATCTTGCTGGAAATCGATGATGCCGAGACCATCGTTGCGCTCAATGCCAAGAAGACCACCGGCACCTTGCGCATCTATTCGCAGCTGGGCTTCGGCCAGGTACAACTGGCGCGCCTGTTGCCACGCTATGCGCAAGCCTATCCGGATGTGATACTCGACGTGACGCTGTCGGATCGGGCGGTGGATCTGGTGGAGGAAGGGTTTGATGTCGGTATTTTCACCGGCTTGCAGAAATTCGACGCCAGCATGATCGCGCGCAAGCTGGGTTCTTCCGAAATCAGCCTGTGCGCGGCACCATCGTATATTGAACGGCGCGGTGCACCGCACAAGCCGGAAGATGTGTCGCAGCATGAATGCCTGAATTTTGCATTCGAGCAATTGCGCCACCACTGGTGGATAGACGGCCCGGGCGGCATGATCAATATCCCGATCGACAGCAAGATGATTTCCAACAACAGCGAATTACTCCGCCAGTGCGCACTGGCAGGAATGGGGATCGTCATCCGCTCCTCGTTCATGCTGGGCGACGACCTCAGTTCCGGCCGCCTGGTGCGGCTGTTGCCCGACTATCGATTGGGTCAGGTGGCCGTCATGATGGTGTATCCGAGCCGTCATCTGCTGGCCGCAAAAGTACGCAGCTTCACCAATTTCCTGAGTGCGCAATTCCCGCATCCGGAAAGCGATCCCTGGTTGCCTAGTGGAATTCACTCGCCGGCGGGGCATTAATCTGACGCACCGCAAGCCATTCAGGTCGATTGTCGTGCTCCACTTGTGCAAAAATTACGCGTCACGGACAATGCCGTAACTCTCATTTTCTGTCTGTCCAAGCTCCCATGCTCATGTCCACTCAGGCCAATCGTTACGCGCATCAACTGCTGGAGGCGCGGGCCAAAACCCAACTGATGCCGCCGCTGACCAGCGCCGCGGCGTTAAGCCTGGCCGACGCCTATGAAGTGAGCAAGCACATACTGGATATCCGCATCGCCCAAGGGGAAGTGCCGATCGGCCGCAAGATCGGTTTTACCAATCGCAACTTGTGGCCGAAATACGGCGTGGCCGAGCC
>DATJCV010000087.1:0-3012 GCA_035497775.1 Burkholderiaceae bacterium
TCGTCGACGATCACGACTTCGCCATCCTGCACCACGTAGTGCTGGTCGCGGTGGTACAACGCGTGTGCGCGCAAGGCGGCATACAGATGGTGAATCAGGGTGATGTTGGCAGCGTCATACAACGAAGCACCGTCCGGCAACAACCCCATGCGCGCCAGGATTTGCTCGGCCTTTTCGTGACCTTCTTCAGTCAGCAATACCTGATGCGCTTTTTCATCCTTGGTATAGTCGCCCGGCACTTCGATGTGACCCTTGCCGTCCGGCGTTTCCTCGCCGATTTGCATGGTCAGCAGCGGCGGCACCGCGTTGATCTTGAGGTACAGCTCGGTATGATCCTCCGCCTGACCGGAAATGATCAGCGGTGTCCGCGCTTCGTCGATCAGGATCGAGTCCACCTCATCGACGATGGCAAAACTCAGTTCGCGCTGCACCCGGTCGCCGGCTTCGTACACCATGTTGTCGCGCAGGTAATCAAAACCGAATTCGTTGTTGGTACCGTAGGTAATGTCGGCCGCGTAGGCCGCCTGCTTGGTATCGTGCGCCATCTGCGATAGGTTGACGCCGGTGGTCAGTCCGAGCCAGCCGTACAGCGCGCCCATCCATTCGGCATCGCGCTGGGCCAGATAATCGTTGACCGTCACCACATGCACGCCCTTGCCGGCCAGCGCATTCAGATAGACCGCCAGCGTCGCCATCAGGGTCTTGCCTTCGCCGGTACCCATTTCTGCGATCTTGCCGTCATGCAGGACCATGGCGCCGATCAGTTGCACGTCGAAATGACGCATCTTCAGGACCCGCTTGCTAGCCTCGCGGCAGACCGCGAACGCTTCCGGCAGAATCTCATCCAGAGTGGCCCCGGCGGCCACGCGCTGCTTGAATTCGGCTGTCTTGGCTTGCAGTTCGGCGTCCGACAATTTTTCAATTGTCGCCTCCAAGGCATTGATGTCGCGCGCCTTTTTCCTGTATTGCTTAAGCAGCCGCTGGTTGCGGCTGCCGAAAATCTGGGTCAGTAATGACATGCTTGGATTCTAGAAAACGCCGGAAAGCATTCGATGCTCGCCACAGCGGGCGGCGTCGGCTCGGGCTTGGGCCAAATCGCGGATTTTATCATGCAGCCTCTATTACATTGGGATTAGGAACCAGTTAACAATAGCCGGACGGATAGCGGCTAACGCTGGCTCAGCGTCGCGGTCTGATCGGCGCCCGCCGTCAGGAATTTTTGCGGATTCTGCGGGATGCCCTTGACCAGCACCTCGAAATGCAAATGAGCGCCGGTAGAACGGCCGGTCGTGCCGATTGCGGCCACGTGCTGGCCGCGGCGCACGATGTCCCCCACTTTTACCAACAGGCGCGAGGCATGCGCATAGCGCGTCACGATGCCGTTGCCGTGGTCGATTTCGAGCATATTGCCAAATTCATGATGATATTCGGCCGCGATCACGACGCCGCCGGCGGCAGCGATGATCAGGGTGCCGACCGGCGCCGGAAAGTCGATGCCATCATGAAATGTGCTGCGGCCGGTGAACGGATCGATGCGCAAGCCGAAACCGGAGGCGTTGTAGCCGACGTTGACCGGTTGCGTGGTAGGCAGCATGCGCGACTTGATCTGAGTCGTCATCAATGCCGTTTCCACCACATTCAGGTAGTCGGTGCGCTGGTCGACACCTTTGGCCAGCGCATCCAGCATCCGCTGAAATTCAGCCATATCCAGCACGCGCGGTGCCATGTGCGCGCTGGCGGCGGACGGTTCAGCGCCGCCCCGCCCCGGCAACTCACGAAAATTGAACTCTTCCGGCTTGATGCCAGCTAGGCCTTGCACGCGCTCGCCAAGCGCATCCAGCCGCATCAATTGGGCCTGCATCGCGCCCAGCTTGACGGCCATCGCCGCCAGATTTTCCTTGACGTAACGATCCTGGCGCGCGGACTGGTCCGGCGCTGCCGCGGGCGCCAAAAACGGCAGCTGGTATTCGGCTGCATACCGAACCAGCAACATCGACAGCAGCGAAGTCGTCAACAACAGCGCGATCAACAACATACCTGTGGCGAGCACCACATGGCGCGAAGTCAGGGTAAGCGAACGGGCATGGGACAAACGCGGGTGCAACAGGATGATCTGCATCTCGGTTCCTTTGACTTGTTGCACGCGGAATCGAATGATAAGGTGACGTTATGTCTGTCGCCTCTTCTTTTTCCACGTTTCGGCCGCCCTCGTCGAGATCGATGACGCCCACTGCACGCGGCGTTGCCGAGTTTCTTGGCGCCCATGACAAACTGGGATCGCTATTGCCGGCAGCCACGCGCATGGCACAACTGCAACAAGACTGCAGACGTAATCTGCCGCGTATGTTTGAGACGTGCGAGGTGCTGCAGTTCGCTTCCGGGCAGTTGGTGCTGACTGTGCTCAATGCTGCCTTGGCAGCCAAGCTGAAGCAACAATTGCCGAAACTACAAGAAAATCTATGTCGATCGGGCTGGCAGGTTAACGCAGTGCGTCTTAAAGTGCAAGCCGGCCGGCCAGCCGAAAAACCGGCGCCGGCAAAGCAATTGACACTGTCTGCGCAAGCATTGCCCGCATTGGCAGCGCTCGACAACGAACTGGAAGATACGCCGCGCAATGCGGCATTGAAGGCGGCAATCGAGACCATGTTGCGGCGCCATCGGCATCCTGCGCGATGACGGCACCCAGACCACAAGGCGCCGGATAGAGCGTTCTGCTCATACGGATATTGGTGGAGTATTTTTCAATCCGTAAGGAAACAGCGCGAGAGCAGCCGATTTTTGGACATACTCCCTGCCTTCTAAATCGGCCCGACAGCCGCTGCGAAGCTCAGTTCAGCGCCCACTCCTGAGCGGCCTGACGCACGTAGGTGACGGGCGCGTTCGCCAGCGTGTCGAAGCTGACGATTTCGTAGGCGTCCGGTTGCGCCAGCAAGGCGCGCAGCAATTGATTGTTGAGTGTGTGGCCTGATTTGTGAGCAACGTAGCTGGCGAGCAGTGGATGGCCGATCAGGT
>DATJCV010000088.1:0-2171 GCA_035497775.1 Burkholderiaceae bacterium
TGCCAAAGCAAATACCACTAAGACTTCGACAGCGTCGAAGTCACCGCGATGGCGTTATGGCAAAGGACCAAAGACGGGAAATGGCACTGCGGGCACTGCGGACAACCAGCTTGCGATGACCCAAAGGGAGAAAACTCGTGCAAGAAGAGAGGAAATGATATGCCGCTACTCAATGATGGCGGCTACCGAAACTGCGCGGGCGCAGCAGAATGGCAAGACTGCAAGCCGCGCTTCCCGGGGACTGACGTTGTGGGACCAGATGACCCGGCCTTTGCCGCATACTCCCTGGCATAAGGCCTTATCTCGCAGGCAAATTCTTACGAATTTACCAATACTGCCGCTTTCTCCCGTTTCGGCGGCAACAGGAACTGGCGCGGACGCAGCAGCAGCCGGTGCAGCAGCTTGCCGATCAGGCGCCAGCCCTCGTTTACCGTGACCTGGCGCGCGCGCAAGGCCACCAGCAGCGCCAGCGTGAAGCTGACGCCGAGGTTGGTGAGGCCGATCACGGCGACGCCGAGCACGCCCATCAGCAGCATCTGCAGGTCGGGATGGAAGTCGAACGCGACCAGCGCATAGGCGACGTTGGTGGCGGAAAAGGTAATGTGGCGGATGTCGATCGGCAAGCCGACCAGCAAGCCGAAGGTGGACATGCCGCCCAGCAGGAAGCCGAAATAGAAATTGCCGGCCAGCGCGCCGAGGTTGCGGTCGATGTAGGCGGCAAAGCGCCGCATGCGCGCCTCGCCGAACAGCCGGCGCGGCCAGTTCAGCTGCAGCAGGCGCTGCGGAATCCGGTTGTAGGCGGCCATATTGTCGTAATAGCCGGCGATCAGGCCCGACACGAACAGGCAGAAACCGGCATTGATCGCAAAAAAGAAGGCGCCGCTGCCGAACGGATCGATGTCGTGCAGCATCGACGCCGCCTTGGCGGTATCGACGAAATGCGCGCCGGAGACCGCATACCAGATCAGGCCGATGGCCATCGCCACCGGCACCGTCAGCGCCAGGTTGCCGAAGATCGCCGCCAGCTGGCTGCGCGTGGTGCGCGCGATCAGGGTGGTCAGGTCGTCCAGGCCGCGGCTGCCATTGCCGCTTTCCTGGATGCTGGCGGCGATCGCATTGGCGGTCATCGCCGGCTGCTTGGTGGCGACCGTGAAATGCAGCATGTGGATCAGCACGAAGCCGAGGCCGTAGTTGAGGCAGTACAGCAAGCCCTGCACCAGCGGCGCCGCGTTCAGCTTGCCCATCAGGATCTTGATCGCGGCCATGAAGGCGATCACCAGGCCGGCGCCGAGCGCCGAGCGCAGCAGCGCGAAATATTCCTCGCGGTTGGCGGTGATGTAGTGCTCGCCGGTGCGCTTGGCGCTTTCGGTGATGCGCATGGCCAGCAACGAAATGTTCTTGCGCCAGTAGTGCTTGAGGTTGTTGCGCCGGCATTCGGCCGCCACCACCTGGGCGAACAGCTTGGCCAGCGGCACCCCTACCGCGTCCAGCGAACGGCTTCGCCCCATCGCCGCCAGCAGTTCCAGCAATGCCTCGCTGCGGTTCAGGTGCTGGCGCAGGCGTTCCAGCGTGAAGGTCAGGCGCACGCTGGTGCCGTTCTGCGCAGCGTGCTGGCGCGTGCGATGGATGACGTCGCGGCATTGGCCCAGCTGCACCTGGAGGCGGGTGCTGTTCGGCCACGACTGTTCGGGATCGGCCCACCAGGCCGCGTAGGCGGCGACATAGTCGCGCGTCGCCTCGTTTTGCGCCAGAAAAGCGGAGTCGACGTTTTCCAGGCGCGGGTCGACGTGGATCAGCTCCGAATCGAGGCCGATGGCCGAGATGTGGTACGACAGCACCTGCAGCGCTTCCAGGATCTGGCCGATCGCATACGGCAAGGTGCGCTGGCAGAATTCTTCATCGTCCTCGAGATGCAGCGCCGCGAACAGGCCGAGCCAGGTCGAGCCGGCCAAGCCCTTGACCCACAGCGCATCGCCGGGCTTGTTGAAGATCTGCCGCAGCGCGTCGCGCAGGTAGCTCGGATCGATTTCCTCAGGCAGCAGCTTGTGGTTGCAGCGGCGCGCGGTCTCCGAAAAAAAGCCGGAATTCGGCAGGATGCCGCTTTCGACATACAGCAGCAGGTGCTTGCGCTGCCCGAGCAGTCCGACGATCGCCGCGCGCAGGATGGCGCG